>PADF01000040.1 GCA_002702945.1 Methanobacteriota archaeon | reverse complement strand
GCTTTGTTCAAATTGAGTACAGGAGAATTAACAGTCGAAGACATCAAGGGTGCAATTGATAAACCAGAGATTTCAGTAGACTTTGGTGTTGCTCCTCCAGATTGGTTAGTTCTTTGGGGAGTTTCATGGGAGAAATTTCAACTACCAGTCGAAGAGAATAATAATTTTACATTTACTGAGGTTCCCAATGACAAAGCCATGGAACGTACTATGAGAAATAGGTGGGAGCATGGTGCAAGACTAGAAATGAAGAGTATGCTTTACCATGAGTGGTCATATCTTGGTAGGTTGCCAATTGTTAAACATAAAAATTAGTCTAAATTGAGTTCTAATTCAACTTCATCCCCATCCTTGAGATCTAAAAACTCTCTAAGAAATGTAGGTGAAATGACTTCAACTACATCGAAATGTCTTGTCAAATCAGGTATTAGAAGAGCACAATCTACAACTTTACCATTTGACTTGAAACTTGCTTTGTAGGCTGTTGCTCCACCAAAAGAGATACCATCTCTTAGGAATCCCCTTATGCGGAAACTGGTTATATTTTCGAGTGATACTTCTCTAGCTAAAGCTCTTTGATTCTCATCAGCATCTAGAGTATCGATGCCGGATTTAATTCTTAGAGCAATATAATTTGTCAAATTGGTTCCTGATACAGATAAATTTAGTGTTCCAGGCCAAACAGAACTACCCATTAGAGATAAGAATTGCTCTTGATAGTGCTTTTGAGCCATAAAAATATGTGCTCTTCCTAGCCCACTACTTACAAATCCGCTCAGCCGCATAGACATCCCAATTACAACGCCTTTTTGATTTCATGTATTTTTTTATCGTGATTTTATACAAAAGAACTTGAAGTGTCAATGATTGCAAAGGTTAGGTGAGACCATGCCAGGTGATATGTCTTGGATGAAAGAAAGATATGAACAACTATCGTCACAATCATTATTGTGGGAGCCTCCTACTTTGGAGAGCTCAAATGTACCGCGATGTACTATGGATGGTAAACCTACAATTATGCTATCGGCAAATAATTATCTTAATTTAACAACCCACCCTAAAGTAGTAGAGGCTATGATTTCAGCAACTAGGAAATATGGTTCTGGAAGTGGTAGTGTAAGGGCGATTGCCGGTACTATGGACATCCACTTAGAAGCAGAAAAGAAAGTTGCAGAATTTAAGAAAGTGGAAGCAGCATTAATTTATTCTGCAGGATATACGGCGAATGTAGGGCTGATTCCAACACTAGTTTCAGGGTCACAAGATGTAATCATCAGTGATGAATTAAACCATGGCTCGATTATTGATGGAGTTAGGCTAACTAAAGCCAGTCGCGGTGTATATGCTCACAATGACATGGGCGAATTAGAAGCTGTTCTACGCCAACACAAGGATAGTGTAAGGAAATTAATTATCACAGATGGTGTTTTCTCGATGGATGGTGATATTGCACCTCTAGATGAAATTCATAAATTAGCAGAAGAGTATGGTGCTATGATTTACGTTGATGATTGTCATGGAGAGGGCGTTTTGGGAGATAGCGGTGCAGGAATTGTCGATCATTTCAAACTCCAAGGTAAAGTTGATTTTGAAGTAGGTTCTTTCTCTAAAGCGCTTGGTGTTCAAGGTGGAATCCTAGCAGGTAGTGAAATGACTCGTAACCATGCTCTTAATCATTCTAGATCTTGGCTTCTTTCTGGCTCCCAACCTCCAGGAGTTGCTGCCGCCCAGAAAGCGGCTGTTGAAGTCTTGATGGAAGAACCAGAACATCACCAAAAACTATGGGATAATACTAACTATTTCCGTAAGGAATTACAGAATTTAGGTTTTGACACAGGTGTATCTACAACCCCAATTATTCCGGTAATGTGTGGAGAATCTAGTATTGCTAAATCGATGACAAAATCTCTTGCAGAACATGGTGTTATGGCTGGAGCAATTGTATTTCCTATGGTTGCTAGAGATAAGGCACGAATTAGAACACAAATGTCCTCAGGACTTAGTATGGATGACCTAAATCAAGTATTATCAATATTTGAGAAAGTTGGCCCTGAAGTGGGATTAATTTGATTATTCTGATTCAAAATCTTCTACTACAGAAATAATCTCTAAGTCTTCTTTTGAAGAGGATTCACTAAAGTCATCATATTCTTTTTCAACAATTTCCCTATTTTCAAATGGGCTTTTACCATCTTCAATCATACACAATAATCTCCAACGAGGCGCCCAAGATAAATGAACATAAAGTGGACCTGGCAAAAGAAGCAGTGTCCAACAAATAATTGCGGGGATATCTAAAATTTGAGTTCGGTCGATTGTTAACAATGCCAACCCTAAAAACGGCATAGGGTAAAGAATCGAACGAGGTGGAGCAGTTGGAAACCGCTTAGATAAACTTACAATAATTGTCGAACATAATCCAAGAAAAAAGCAGGCTACAATTAGTAAACAACAATGAAGACCCCAATCTCCAAACCATCCTGAATATTCTTCATTTGCAAACCTGTAAGGTAAAATTAGAGCAATCGAACAAAGGATGCCGTAGAAGCCACCAATGTTGGAAGGATGTGAAATCCATAGTGGTAGTTTAGTGAATAATTTGGAAAGTGATGTACCGAGGAGTGTCTCTTTGTCTTGTGAATCAAGAGATTCAATACTATTTTTCCAGTTTGAAAGTCGATTCACAACCGTTCCAAATGAACTTAGGCTTTGAATATACGGGATTAAATCGAACTAATTCATTCGCTTCGAGACATTATACGAGAAATCGGACCTGAAACAGGAATCTCTTCTTCTTCCATCCATTCTCTATCGAGTAATCCAGTATCCAGTTCTTCTCTTTCTCTAGCATCCTCAATAGTGTCTTGTTCCTCATTTACAGCGTCTCTAAGAGAAAGTGCTTGATTGATTAAAGTGACATATGTTTGTAATGTTTTGAGATTTTTTGAATGACTAAAATGTCCGATTATGCTGTAATCTTCATTATCTTCAACAAGACTGAATCCTCCAATCATTTCATCACGGTTTACTCTAACTCTATATTTCCCGGGTTTAATCCACTCTCCATCAGATAATCTGACGTAAACTTTAGCGTCGCCTATTGGCTCATCATCAATAAAAGGATGGTTTAAATTAACAGCCAGAGGTGTATTCATTATTGCTAGTTGAGCAGGTAAAAAAAGTACTGATAATAGTGCCACAAGTNACANTATCAATACTACACTCCATGTTGGCAAACCAAACGAAATCCAACAGAGTATTGAAATTAAGGATAGAGAAATNATTATCATAATAGTGATCATAAATTGAAATTTTTGCGATTTAGAAATTGGTAGTTGATGAAATGGTAGTGCCCCTTTGGGTAATCCCTCTTCTTCAGCCATGGTTGTCGCTAAAGGTGGGGTCAATTAGACTTTACAATCATTTACGGTATTTTTTCCATAGGGTCAAAAACCATTCTTTTCCCCAAAATCATCCGCACCTTTCAAGAACATATAGCGAAGGCTTGGNCCGTAGGGGTCTACTAATGGTCGAATTACCTCAAGGCGTGGTTGTTGAAGTTCGNCGAGGAGGACATGATGCTTTGAGCCAATTGGCCGGAGATATGTCAAGGCTCGGTATATCAGGCCATATTAGAATTGAGAGGAAACCAAAAGACATGATGCCTCGAGTAAGCCAAATTATAATTCANAATGGAATACCAAAAATAGCAATTCACGAATCAGATACCATTAAAATGGGACTAGAGGCTTTGTTAGAAATAGAGAATGATGCCACAACTATTGATGCTTTAATTTCATTACACGAGCTTAGCGATGAAGAAATAGAACGAATAGTAAATTTATATCCTGACGCTACTTTACTTTCTAATGATAATGAGGATGATAATAGTCAAGATCAATGGTGGAACCAAGTAAAACTTCATTCCCGTAGATGGGTTAGAGACAATAGACTGCCGGAAATAGAAGCATCGGTTGATGCACCTGAAATTATTCGCCAAAAATCACAAGCACAGCTAAAGAGATTGGAGGGTGAAAATAAGAAACTAAGTCTAGGTGATGTGTTATTACTTGATTGTGAAGATTCAGAATTAGTATTCGAAATCTCCAGTGCTTTCGCTGGGCATGGCCGCCCTATTTTAGTGATAACAAGGACACATCCAAGTATCCTAAACAGAGAATTTGATTTACCACTTAGTTCATGCTTATGGCTTAGTTCAAAGAGAGAAAATGGTTCAATAATACCTGATTTAGACCTACTAAGAAAGCAAATCATGAATTTTTTATGGGCTAATAAACAAGCGATAGTTGCAATCGATGGCTTAGAATATCTTGCCAGTAAGTCAGATGATGCGTCATTAATGCAATTCATTAGGGATGTGGCAGATGAAGTAAGAATCGAAGATCATGCAATCTTACTATCTTGTGATTTGTCTTCATTTGATTCGATTACTAGACATAACCTATCACGAGAGATAGATGAATTATCAACCAACATCGCTAAACTATGGCTAATGGAAGGTGAATCATTATTTGAACATCCAATTTGCCTTGAATTAAGTGATGAAGAGAATATTTGGATTGAACAGCAATTAAATTTAGTATCATCAAGAAGTGGTGATTTTGTTGAAATGTCAAGTGGTGAATATATCGGAGGCAGTAACATTATTCATTCCGAAGATGTTGAATCAGCAGGAAAGAATCTAGCACAAGTAGTCCAACAATGGGGGGAATCGGATTCAGAAATAGCTGAAGATGTTGAACTCAAAGATACTTTTGAAAGAGCAATTAAGGATTCACAAATAGAATTAGTTGTGGATGATGAAAGCATAATTGATTCGGCTGATATCTCCGTTGTTTCTGATTCTAAGTTAGTAGTAGAAAAGGAATTGAAATCATCACTGCAAGATAAAATACAAACTGAAACTCCTCCCATAGAAGTTATTGAAAAAGTGATTGAGCCAAGAAAGGCGACCATAGTAAAAAGACGCAGAGTCAAGAAAGTTAATAGAAACAAATCCTCGAATCAAATTTCTAAAAGTAGTATCTCGGCTGCAGCACAGAATACTACTGAATTAGGGGAAATTGAAAATTATAACAATTATGTTCCAAAGAGAGTGGGTATTGCTGGTGATTTAACAGATTACTCTAATCGTCAAGACTTAGCCTTTGAAAGAACTTTCAAGCCAAAGAAAGAAATTATTGATAATTCATTGACTCAAGCAGGAAAACAAAAAGCAGCAAAGAAAATTTTGAATTTACCGAAGAGTGAATATAAGCAAGTGGTACAATACAGCAATAATAAAGACAATACTTCATCTAATAATCCACTACCTTCTTCAAATCTCAAGGTAAAGAAAACTAATTCTAAATATGCTAGAGAATCTGCCACTAGAACTCAAAACCATGTATCTGTTGAACAACATTATCAAAATTGGACTAATGAAAGCAAGTCCAATGAAAATAAATCTACCAGTTTATTTGATAGCAAAGGCAAACCATTGAATAAAGTTGGGGGTGATGAGAATGATGACTCGTAAGCAACAACTCAATTTGGCTTTGGAAAATGCCAAGAAACATTTGGAGAGATTAAATCCTTCAGACCAAGAGACTCCAGAAGTTCGAGTCGTTGAGAAACCAATCGCTGCCCGATCTAAATTGAACAAAATATTAGGTCGTTCATCTGTAGATGATACTAGAAAATCAAGATTACTTCAAAGAGTAGGGGTCTCCTCTAGGCCGACTTTTGATATTTTAGCAGACCATGTTTTAGGTCGAGAAAGTAGAACATTCAAACCTTCTATCGAATTAAATAATAGGGGTGAAGATATTTCAGATGTTGTTGCATCTAGAATACAAAAATTGAGAGATAGAACACTTTCTTCTGTAGAAGAGGATTCGCAAAATAATTTCTATGATGAAAATGATTACTTCGGTTATGTCAGTGACGGAACTCCAATCTGGAAGAGTGTTGTAAATGGACAAAGGCGAACTGAACATCTCAGCAATCATGAATTGGAACAAGATGTTTCTTTACTTGCTCATCACCATACTGTTCATATTCCTAAAGAATTTGATTGGCCTAAAAAATTGGATTTTGAATCACATAATACATTCAAGCAATGGGTTACTGTCGTGGAAAATCGTAGAGCAACACAGTTGGCTGAGG
Organism: Methanobacteriota archaeon; assembly: GCA_002702945.1. Next base: position 33,500 of record PADF01000040.1, on the reverse strand, counting down.
GTGTAATAGACTCTACAGGTAATGGTCTAAATCCATTATTGATTACAGGGTCTAGGGAAACTGGTCGTTCTCATTTAATTCATGCTATTTCCCAAGCGATTCTTCAAAGGCATGAAGGTCATGTTTTCCTAATTTCAGGTATTGAACTTGAAAATATGGATAATCTTCCTGAAGGATGGCAAGATTCTCTCATTGGATGTAGATTACTAGCTATTGATGATGTAGATTTTATTGCTGAAAACAAAATCATGGCTAATCTAATCGGTAAGATGATTGACTATGCATTAAATCTCAATGTTCATGTTATAATGACATCTTCTAGCCCCCCAAAAGATTGGCCGGCATCTCGTCTTTGGGACCTATGTCGTGGAAGTGTTCAGACTTCGATCAAATCTCCTAGTCCAGGAAGTTTGATGTTATTTGCCAGAAAGAGATCCATTGCCCTAAACATAGTTCTTGATGACGCACAATTAGCGACACTAGTAACTCATGAATCCCCAAGTTGGAGGTCGACGAAATCGAATTTAGAAAAGGTTGCAAATGCAATTTTATCAGGAGAAAATATTTCTGATGCTCACGATGTTTCATCGTTGTTATCCGATATACCGCTCGACTCACAAATGATACATGATGAAATAGTTCGAGAGAGAGTTGAAGATGTTGCACAGAGATTAATTTCTAGTGCGGTTGATGTTGTTTACAGCGATAATGAGATTGGAGGCATAGAATTAACCAGTGAATTACCATCTTTAACCGAAGAATATGAACCTCCAAATTGGGATGATGAGGATTTATCTAAATCTCAAATAGAATTACTTGAAAGACATGTCAAAACAACTCTTGAAGATTTAACTCCAGAAGCACCTTCTGTCCTTGAATTGCATGACCGAGACAAACATTTGATTGCTCAAAGAAAGAGAATTGAAGAGGATGATTTCGGCACTGCTGCTGATATTTTAACCGATATTGAAATGAATATTGATGGCCAATTCCAGTCAGCTGAAATGGAATTAGCAGAAAATGCAATTATTTTAGAGGATTTAGAAAGTAAGATGATAGATTTATCACAAAGAGCGAGTGAAGCATCACTAGAAGACTTAATTTTGATAGCAGACGATTTACGTGAACTTGAGCATAAGTTAGTTGAAATCGATCCAGAAAGAGAACCGCTTCCGGAATTTGTTGAGGCCAAGTTAATTAGAAAACCTGCTGTTAGAAGGAAAAAACAAAGAAAAACCTCTTCAAATATCCTTAAGGTTTCGTCTAATATTTCCTCGATTTTAGATAGTCATGATCCCGACGGAGAGTGGGATATTGATAGCAGTGAAGTTTCGGCAGAAGATTTGCTTGAATCGAATGACAGTAATTCGTTGGTTAAAATCGGCGAGACTTTAGAACCACATCCAGAAGGAATTTTATCGACTTCAAGTTTAACTCCTAAATCAGTATTACTTTCGGGTGAAGAAGAATGAAGTCTCCTTGGTGGATGAAAGGAGTCCCATTCTCATGCCAACCAAACTGTGGGAAATGTTGTGATGAACCTGGGGGTATTGTATATCTTTCAACCTCAGATGCTCGAAGGATTTCACAGCATCTAGGAATGGAGGTCCAAGAATGGTTGGAAAGAGATTGTAGAAAAACTCTCGATGGGAGATTTATTTTAGAAAGTCGTAAGAGTGATGATGTTTGTATCTATCTCAATGATTCAAAACAGTGCGATATCTATCAAGTCAGGCCACAACAGTGTGCTGCATTTCCATGGTGGTCTGAAAATCTTTCAACAAATCGGTCGTGGAATGAAGTGAAAAAGACCTGTCCAGGGTTAACATCTGAAGATGCAATTTTGGTTGAAGGTGATAAAATACGAATACAGATTTTCTCTGATAGGCAAGCGACTAAAGGATTTAGAAAGTGGCCAGAAAATAATTAGAATTTTTGTCTAATTTTGTTAAGGCCGCCTTTATACCCAAGTGCTATGTCGGGTTGTTGAGGGGAGAACTTTGCGAGATGAGAATGTGTTATTTGAGTTGACAAATAGCCACCTCAACATTGGCCTTAGAGGGGTCCCTGTCGGCACATGTAGGACTTCTTTTGTTACACCAACAGAAGGAGTTCATTATTGCGGTTACCCAATTAGCGAATTAGCAAATTTTGAACCTGAGGAAATCGTTTATTTATTGATGAATAAAGAACTACCAACTCCAGAACAATTAGATTCTTTCAGAAATGATTTATCTAGACGAGGAAAAATACCAGGCGATATCGAATCTGTCTTACAATCACTTCCAAAGGCAGGTCACCCAATGGACTGGCTTTCTGTTGGAATTCATACATTAGGAATGTTTGATACTACTGATGATTGGAAAGAAGACGCTTTGAATTTGATTGCTAGAATGCCTCGCCTAATGGGTCTAATTTTTAGGATTCGCGAAGGTCGAGAATCTAATATTCCAGATGATGATACTTCTAAGTCATTAGTTGATCGTTTTATCGATACATTAGACCTAGACGGTGTTGACCGAGAAGTTATGAAGAGAGTAATTTCGACATATCTTGTGTTACACATGGACCACGGTGGTGGTAATCTTTCGACATTCACTGGTAAAGCAGTAGCATCTGGTAAGGCAACTGTATATTCTTCAATCGCTGGAGCAATGAATGCGCTTTCTGGACCTCTTCATGGTAGAGCAAATCAGTCATGCCTCGAATTTGTTTTGAAGGTGGGAACTAGTGATGTCCAAGAAGTTGAGAGATTTGTACGTTCAGAATTAGAAGCTGGAAGACCTATTTTCGGATTTGGGCACGCGGTTTTAAGAGTCGAAGATCCAAGAGCAACAGTTCAATTTGAACTTGGAGAGAAAATTTGTCCAGATGATGAAAATTTCAAAATCATCCGAACACTTAGAGAAGTAGCACCTAGAGTTCTCAGTGAGAATCCGAAAATCAGTAATCCTAATGCGAATGTTGATATTGCTAGTGGTGCTTTATTATTCCATGTTGGATTGACTGATCCAACCTATTATACTACCTTCTTTGGCTGGGCAAGAGTTGCTGGAATTGGAGCACAAATTGTCGATGAGCGTTCTGTTTTTAGAGGCGGTAAAGGTGTACCAATTTATCGACCAAAATACTTCCCAGAAGGACAAACACTTCGTCATATTAAGTGATATTTTTTAGAACAGGTCTAGATGTTTTTCCCGAACCTCGATGTCCGATTAATCTAACACTTTGCCATGGTGGAGATTTTGTAGTATTATCTAAAATGTCACTAATATCATAATCCCATCTCCATTTATTTTTCCACCATTTTACTAATTCCATACGCCGGCTTTTATCACATTCTTTCCACAGTGGAACCTCTTCATTCAGTTGTTTTATTATTGAGCGGTGACTTTCCTGATTTGCAGAATTTAATAGTTGTAATTGAGTCTTATCTAGTGGCCTAGTGGCAGGATGATTCCATCTAGCATTTCCACTTGGTAACCAAGTTAATTCTGGGTCGAGATGATCGGTTAATCCTGTTAATCCATTATTCAAGATTTTATGTTCGAGTTCTGGTTTTGCTGGCCAAACATAGGTTGGCATTCCCTTTTGACAAGATAAAAGGTGTTTCGAATACTTATCATCTAATCCCACTTTTTTGCCTATCAATGCCCTTCCATAAATAGGCGAGAAATATTCAATTGCACATGGAATCATTGATGCGCCACTATTTCTATGGCGCTTGACAAGTCTAGAAAATGGCATTGTCATATATTGTGGGTAGGCATACATTCGCTTGAATGTTCTACTGCCAATCGAAGGTATTGAAGGCATAAGTTCAGCCCAGTTGCGTTTAATATTTGACTTACTGATTACTTGCTTCATGCCTCTAAAAAAAGCGTAGAATACTGAATTTTCATTGGGAATCTGATTTTCATCCAGTATTTTTTCAGCTAACTTCATCGCATTAGTCATATACTTATATTGCCTTGATTTGTTTACCAGCCCCCTTCCATTTGGAGACAATAAATGTGGCCTTTTGAACTCCAGACATGCCATTTTTCCCTCTTCAATCCAATGTTTTTGTATGACTGAATCACTAATAAAATCCTCAAAACTAGTAAATCCTACATTCTTGAGTTCATCTAAAGACCAAGAGTCCAACCATTTTGGACGTCCTTCACGTTTTTCTTTAGGTATGGAAACAATAGAATCATGATGAATAACCAACTTTCCATCACTTGAGAGTCTGAGATCAAATTCGACTCCATCAGAATGAATAATTCCATGCCTCAGACTCTCTAAGGTATTTTCTGGGGCTTGTTGCCATTCCCCGGACATATATGTTGGATGATGTGTTCATTTGTAAAGGTGTTATGTTCGGTGATTACATAGCGTTGGTTAATGTAACAAATTTCTATTTTGCAGTCAAAAAGGATATATCATCTAATGCTGCGACCAAGCCATGAGCCCATATAGGATTATGATGTATCTAATTCTATTTTTGACTCCAGTAATTTGCTGGGCTTTTACTGTTCACATCAAAGGTCGCAGAATCCCAATACGAGATTGGGCTAAAGAATTTCATGAAAAAAGATACTATCTACACGCTATTGGTTATATCATAATTATTCGATGGAAAAGCCTCACAGATGCTCTTAACGAACCAATTAAAATGAAGGTAGGGCATTGGACTGATTGGCTTTATTCTCTTGAAGGGGAGTTTACAAAAGGGATCCAAGATTTATTCTATAATGATACATTAACCTCTATCTTGAATTTCCATTATCTGTTTATCTACTTATTCTTAATTTATGTTACTACAGTATACTTCGCTTATAGTGGAGATAGAGATATGACAGATAAAGTTACATTGAATTATCTTCTAATTTATGCACTTGCTGTACCTTATTATCTATTTTTCAATGTCGAGGTTACTTCTTCATGGATTCCAGGCATGGATGCATTGCTATATCAAGATGGAGCATATACTACATTTTATTCACAAAATGATCCATTGGATAATGCAGTTCCATCCCTACATGTTGCAATTCCTTTTGGTATTCTAGTTTTGAATTATTTGCATGTCAAAGAGAAGGGTGGAAAAATGTCTGAATGGGAACATTGGCCTTATCACCTATTCATTCTAATCAATACTATACTATTTTGTTTCTCCATACTTTATCTGGGAATTCATTGGTTTACCGATATCCCATTAGGCATGATTATTGGTGGAATAGGTGCTCTTTTTATTCATCACCTTCAACCAAGACTTCGAAATGACCATGGCTCATTTTTCAAAGGGTTTAGCCGAATTAAAATTAGAAGACATGCTATAGTAGAGGGAATCAGTACCTTATTTATGCTAACACTTATTCTAATGGCTGTAAACTACCAGATGGACCAATCGGAAGATAGAGTTTCATATCGTTTAGGTCCTCAGGATTCTACATTTGAAATTATTCAAGAGATTTCTCATGGTGACTATGTAGATTCTACAATTACAAATTTAGATGATAGTATGACGCTAGAATTAGTTTATTTACAAGTTGAAGATAGTGTTCCAGCTATGGATGATGGTATTATTGATTGGCAGATAATGAAAACTCTAGGCCTGAATTATTCTATCCCAGCGGGTTCTTCGATAGATATTGANACTNNTCANCATAATGTTTTTCATTTCATAGTATTGCATAACCCCTCAGAATCTTCAGATGGTTCTACTCTTGAGGTTAGTGTTGTCAATGATTATCATCAAGATATGATGCCTATTGCAATTTTAATTTCTTTACCTTCTTTATGGATGACTGCCTTTGTAGTATACAGGTTAGTCAGGTTGAAGAGAAATAACCGTTCAATNATTGATTCTTCTCCATCTCATATTTGGGAAGATGAATAAAATCGCTTGTGTTATCAGTCTTCGATGTTTGGGCGATACATGGCGGAATCAAAAGGGCTAGCTCATACAATGAATGAGTTGATTGATTCCCCTGGTGGCCAAATAGTTCAAGATGCTAGAGATTTTCTANTGTCTCGAATCAAGTTCATAGTTGGAATTTTCCTTTTTGGNATNATAATCGGCTTTCCTNTAACAAAATCAGTAATTAGTTGGTTGATNCATCCTTCANGACTTCCAGAAGATGTAAGCATAATTGTAGTGTCTCCNGTTGAATATATCTTACTTCAATTCCACGTTGCAACCAGTTTAGGTGCTTTTTTGGTTATGATTTATTTATTTGNTGAAATTTGTCATAAAGGTGTCAAAAATGAATCTGTTAAAAAGCGTATTTTAGAATTAAATTTCAAACCCCCATCATTTGGGCCTACAATAATTATTACTATTCTATCAGTTCTTTTTTTGGCATTTGCTGGTTTATTNTATTCTTGGGATTTTTTGACGCCCATGATNTTACAGTATCTTACAGATGATGCTCAAAATTCAGGGCTCACTACCGAATGGAGATTATCTAGTTATGTTGGTTTCATTGTCAGTTTGGCCTTNGCATCAATTATCGGTTTTCAATCTCCNGTNGCAACTTTGTTAATTCTTAGNCTAGGTATTTTTGGTCGAGCCCAAATAAAGGGATATAGGAAACACATTTGGTTTACCTCGTTCATCTTGGGAGCATTTCTATCTCCACCAGACCCCCTGTCATTATTTCTAGTCGCACTTCCTGTAGTAGTATTATTTGAAATCGCTCTAGTTCTCGATTCATTGACTAGAAGTGAGTAATTGTTGATTCAATTGTCCTTTTGGAACTGGCATAAATCCAGGGGTATGTCCATGGGTATTACCGTGGAAATCGGAACCACAAGTTATCGAAATTCCATTTTCAGCAGCNNTTGTCCATAATTCAAATCTATATGAATCCGGATGGCTACCATGAAATGCTTCAATCGAGTCNACTCCATTTTTGCTACAAAAATTAATCAAATTCAGTGGAGATATGCCATAGTAAAGTGGATGTGCAAGTGATACAAATCCTCCAAGTGAATGAACCACTTCAGCCGCCTCAGAAATTGATGGTTTAGGCTGGATTTGATGAGCGGGTAAACCATCTCCAATCCATAATTCAAAAGCCTCTGATTTAGATTCAACATAACCCATTTCGACCATTACTTCTGCTAAGTGAGGTCGACCTACTGAGCCACTCGCTTTTTCGAGCACTTTTTCTAGCGGAACAGTCATTCCAAGTTCGGATAATTTGTCAATCATCTTTTTCATTCTAGGCAATCTTCCTTCTTGGAGAGGAAGAAGCCATCGTTCAAATTTTTCTATACCTTCATTAGAGTCTGAAAATTCAGGGAAGTATGCCAACAAATGCCAAGATTTTGACGCACGTTCTCTGTTCATCCTAGCCAATTCNTCTTTTTCAGCNTCTAATCCTGGTTCGCAAGTGATTTCTACGCCTGGAATGAAATTTATTTTATTTTCATTGGCTGCAATTCTTGCTTCATTCCATCCACTNATTGTATCATGGTCGGTAAGGGACCANAATTTGACCTGTGATTGTTTCATCATTTTGGCAACTTCGTTAACTTTGTGAATNCCATCACTGTGAACTGAATGGCTATGTAAGTCAAACTCTTGAGTCCACACAGAATAAACCAAATTCTCAACATCTATTGAACTTGTGTTTCAAAATAGNCTATCTATATCTGGTAGGGNAGGTGTTTGTGTNTCCGTATTAGGCNGCTTAATCGATTCTAAATCTAAAATCTCTTTTTGCGAATCCTGATTTAGCAGTTCATCGATGTCTGGCAAGTTAGGTATTTTGATATCTTCATTTTTTTGTATTTCTGAAAACTTTTCTGNATTNTCTTCGGGAAGTGGAACNTCTTTGACAGATAATTCAGTGATAAATTGATGTTCATCTTCCATCCAAGATAAATCGGGAGTTGAAATATTTTGTTGATTAGGTAGTGGTATATTTTCAACATTAGTTCTTTTTTCAGTTTCTTGATTTTTGTCATTTAGAACTACAGTTTCAAGAATTTGTGTGGCATTTCTATGAGGTGCAGGATTAGCGGATGCTTGGGCAGCGGATGATTCTCCTATNTCCCCTTCGGATAATGAATTGATTGCTGATTGGACTTCTTTTTGACTAGGTTCTACTTGAGTGCCAACTATACTTTGAATAATATTTTGGGTTTGTGAACTGATGGTTTCAAAACCAAATTGATCAGTTTTGGTAAAATTCGAATTGAAAGAAGTTGGAGTAGACTCTAATGCAGCAAATTGTTCTTCAACAGAAAGTTTCTTGCCAAGCTCAGGAACTGTTCTTTCTCTAGAAGCAATGTAGCTTAAAATAAATGATAATANAGAAATTCCTATCATGCAATAAATGATTATATTTCGTATTTCTCTAGACAATACGTCTTCATCTACTAATTTCCAAGAGATGACACAGATTAATAGAAGTAGAAAACCAACTACACGGCCCGCAATCGCCAACTTTGGATTTCTAGTTTCCATATTATCACGACTACTTATGTTTAGATATGAGACTTATTCATCAAATTCTCTGCAGATATGACAGTATTTTCCATTAGCATTGCAACAGTCATCGGGCCAACACCGCCGGGGACTGGCGATAACCAAGATGCAATTTCTCCAGCCTCAGAAGAAACATCACCAACTAATCTCCAACCTCTTTCTCGAGACGAATCTTCAACGCGATTAACTCCTACATCNACTATAATCGCCCCTTCTTTTATCCACTCTGGTTTAACCATCTCAGGGCTTCCAACTGCGGCAACTATAATGTCTGACTGTTTACAAATACCAGCAATATCTTCGGTTTTCGAATGAGCNATTGTGACAGTTGAATCGGCACCTCTAGCGGTTAGCAATAATGCTTGAGGCATACCAACATTTCTTGAACGACCAATTACGACAGCCTTCTTTCCTCGAGTTTCAATCCCAGCCCAATCAAGTAGTCTCATTACTCCACTGGGTGTACAAGGTAACATGCCGTCACTTCTTCCTTGAACTAACCGGCCAAGATTGGTAGGATGGAAGCCATCAACGTCTTTATCGGGATTGATTAAATCGGTCAAACCTTCTTCATCCATATGTTTGGGTAATGGTGACTGAATCAATATGCCGTGCACTGAATCATCTTTGTTGAGTTTCATGACAATATCTTGTAATTCTTTTTCTTCGGTATTTTCAGGTAGTTCAATATGGGTACTTTTGATATTTAATCTATCACAAGCCCTAATCTTAGCACCCACATATACATGGCTAGCCGGGTCATCGCCAACAATAATCACAGCAATATGTGGATTAATNCCATTGTTTTGACAGATATCGATTCTCTTTTTTAACTCGGTTTCTACCTCTAATGAACAGGCTTTCCCGTCTAGGCGTTTTGCCACCATGAACCACCCCACAAGTGCTTGCCCCTTGATTATTTCTTAGACTATTTTTCCGCCGCCAATTTCATTTTCCGAACCTTGAATAGTTGCAAATAATTTTTCATCATCACGGAATGATTTGAATTCTATTGAATTTCCAGAAGGATCATCTATGAACATAGTTGCCTGTTCTCCAACCTTGCCTGGATATCTTATATGCGGTTTTATTCTAAATTCAACTTTTCTATCTTCCAGTGAATCTCTAAATTCGTGCCATTGTTTCCATTCCATAACTAATCCAAAATGAAATGGTGGCACTTTTTTACCATCAACTTTACCTAAATTTCTATTTTCTAAAATTTGGTCTACCAAGTGTGCAACAATCTGATGTCCATGAAAATTAAAGTTGATTGAATTTGGCGTCCTTCGACCTATACTGCACTTAATTACATTAACATAGAAATCTTCAGTCTTAATCAAATCAGATACTGGGAATGCGAGATGGAANGGTCGCATACCCTTGACAGATATTGCACAGTTAACTGTTTTTTTGGAGCCAACGGAGGGACTCGAACCCCCGACCGTCGGATTACAAATCCGAAGCACTACCAGCTATGCTACGTTGGCGACAAACCACCCAAACATAACTCATTGATGAATGAAACGGATGATTTGAATGTAAATCAAAANTTTGAATCTTTCAGAATAGGGGCAACTCAAAGAGTAAGAGCCTTTTAGCCAATCCATGAGCGAAGAAGCAGGCGAGGGTTTTCTGAATGCTTTTTCTCGTACCAAAGTAGGCAATGATACTATTTTTTCTTGGTGGGCAAGATATCAAAATGCCATTTCAGAAGGTCATGACGCAGTAAATGGAACAATCGGAGCTCTTTTGGAAGATGATGGAGAATTAGCAATCAACAAAATTGTAGATAAAGTAGTTAGAGAATCTCCAGCTATTGAGATTTCGGCATATGCTCCTCTCAAAGGCTTACCCAAATTTCTTGATTTATCCAAAACNTTAGCCCTAGGGGAGTTTAGACAGGAATTAGAAGAAATTGGTTTGAACATTACTTCTACTGCTTCACCTGGCGGTTCAGGCGCACTATATTTGGCTGCGGCAAATTTTGCTGATAGAGGTGACGAAGTTCTTCTTAGAGACCGACATTGGGGTCCATATCGAGGATTTTTGGCAGGCTGTGATTTGGGGATTGCGACATATCCATTATTGAGCGAAGATAATGAATCATTTATTGATTTGAAGTCATTAAAAAATCAACTTTCATATCTTTGTTCTAAACAAAGTAAGGTTATGTCTTGGTTAAACGATCCTGCTCATAATCCAACTGGACTATCCCTNACCAGTGAAGATAGATACTCGGTATTGTCGGCATTTATCGAGAGTTCTCTTGAAAATGAGGAAGTCTCTCATACATTACTTATTGATGCAGCATATCACCTATATGCTGATGAACCACATGGATGGGCAGATACAATTTCTCAGATTTTACATGATGGTTTATCTTGGCCAGATAATTTGTTAATTACATTCGCAATTTCCTTGTCTAAGTCACACACGATATATGGCCTTAGAACCGGAGCTCTAGTTTCTCTTCATCCAGATAAGAATGTTACAGATCGAATTGCAACAGTTATGGGTGTTACCGGTCGGCAAACATGGTCAGCCACCTCTAGACTTGCTCAATACGCTGTTAGTCAAATTCATGATGATGAGAAATTAGGAAATGATTGGTCCCAGGAATGTGAAAGGCTACAAGAGATTTTAGCGAATAGAAGAAATTTATTTATCGCAGAATGTAAAAAACTATCAGTTCCAATCAACCCTACTCATGATGGTTTTTTTGCTTGGATGGAATGTGAAGATCCAGTTCAAGTTGCCGAAGATTGTGCTAGTCAACAAGTATACTTGGTTCCATTGATAGGTGGAGTGAGAATAGGTTTGTGTGCGATTCCAACTGAACAAATATCTAAGGTGGCTTTAGCACTCTCAAGTTCTATTAACTGAGGCGTAGTAATGACAAGAAATCCTAGGGAGAATATGATAATCTCAGGTTTTATATGTATTTCATTCGGTGCTTTTTTTTCAATCGGTGGCATCTATTCTATGGGTGCTACAATAGGAGTTTGTGGGCTAATCTTATTCATTATCGGAATGAGTTTAAAATCAAATATTGGCATGTCCAAAGAAGCCATCGAAGAGTGGACTCCTAGTGGAGAGATGTTACCCGATGCAGGTAGAGTTATGTATCGTGTGGATGTAACTTTAGATGAACCAATAACTTCGACCATTGTTTGTGGGCCATGTGGTAATGTAGATGTAAAAAAGGGACCAAGGCCACAAACATATACATGTCCAAAATGTTCTGTATTACTTTGGGAATTGGAAGAGGAATAATGGTTAGTTAATCCGTAATTTTTGGATTAGTTTGGCATAGATTTGAAAGATAGACTCTCTTTCGAAGGTCCATGGACGCCTCCAAATTACTCAATCCGGAGCGCCGAATGCTCAAAATGATGCAAAAAGATGAATCTAAATCTTGGTCACTCGAAGAAGTACTTTCTGGATGCGATTGGAATGATCAAGCGGTTGCAGTTGGTGCAGGTCTAGGTTTATCGAATCTAGGATTTGTTGAAACATTTGAATCTGTGGAGACAGTAATTAAATTATCATCTGGAGGACTATCTGCTTTAGACAGTGGCCTTTTAGAAGCGAGGCTTTGGAATTGGATTTCTANTTCAAAAACACCAGATATGGCTACGCTTCAACAATCATTCGAAAGGCATGAAGCAGGGCCAGGGGTAGGGCTCTTGAAGAGAATAGGAGTTGGTCTTGAAGGCGGAAAGTTTTCTGCTCAAGACCCTGCAAAAGTTGAAGAAATAATCTCTAAACGTTCAGAATTTCTTTCCAACTTACCCGCAACAGTGGAAAGTTTAGAACCTGAAATGTTGGAACACTTCAAAGGTAGAAGAGATTTTATTGAAAGTCAAGATACCACTACTAGAACATGGAAAATCACTTCAGAAGGATTATCAGTATCTAGTGATTTACTAGTTGAAAAAGAAATGGTTAGCGAGATAACTCCTGAATTATTACAGAGTGAAAACTGGCGTGATGCAGAGTTTAGAGCATTTGATGTGACTCTCGAATCTTCGACTCCAAGAACTGGTCGAAGCCATCCTATGCAGGCTTTGATTGAACGAATTAGGAATATATTCCTAGAGATGGGATTCTCTGAACTGGTTGAAGATTATGTTCAAACTGCTGGATGGAATATGGATGCTTTATTCATACCACAAGACCACCCAGCAAGAGAAATGCAAGACACATTCTATTTAGATAATCCACAAAAAATGACTTTACCAGATGACCTAATGGAATTATGGTCGAAAATACATATTGATGGAGGAGATACTGGTTCTTTGGGTTGGGGTGGTAAATTTTCTAAAGACATTTCACAAAAAGGATTACTAAGGACGCATACGACAGTAAATACCATTCAATATTTAGCTGATAACCCATCAAAAGCATGTAGAATGTTTACCGTTGATAGAGTCTTTAGGAAAGAGGCAATTGACAGAACACATTTACCCGAATTCCATCAAATTGAGGGAATAATAATGGAGGAAGGGGCCAATCTGCAGATGCTGGTTACCACTCTCAAGACATTCTACGAAAAGATGGGCTATCCAGAAGTTCGAGTTCGTCCAGCATATTTCCCTTATACTGAGCCAAGTTTAGAAATTGAAGTAAAATGGCGAGGGAAGTGGTTAGAACTTGGTGGTGCAGGTATTTTTAGACCTGAAGTTACAGAACCATTGGGAATAACTCACCCAGTATTAGCATGGGGTATGGGATTAGAAAGACTAGCAATGTTAGTATTGGGTCTTGATGATATTCGTCAATTATATATTTCAGATCTTGAGTGGTTGCGTAATCAGCCAATTATTTGATTAACGCTTTTTCCAATCACTACCAGTCCACCATTCCATAGTACCATCACTTAGACTTCTCCAAGTATAACCGGATTCATCGGTCCATTGATTTATGACAGTAGGTTGATTTTGATTTACCGTTGGTTGCGGTACAATGGGTTGTTGAAATTGTTGATTCATATTTTGAATGGTTGCCATTTGGTTATTTTGAACTCCTTCACTCGCAGAGAAATCTTTGACGTCACTAGAACTTCCTCGATTTCTGAAGAAGAATACTGCTCCTCCTCCAGCTATCAATACAAGTGCTACAATGATAATCAATAAATTTCTTTGTGCCTTTTCTTCAGCAGCTAATTGTTCGTTATCTCCAACTCCATCGCCATCAGAGTCCTTGGTTTCTGAAGCATCAGTTGGGAAAGCGTCAGCATTATCCCCAACTCCATCGCCATCACTGTCCATAGACTCTTCAGAATTATTTGGATACATATCGGAATTATCACCAACTCCATCGCCATCTGTATCTACAGTTTCGGTGGGGTCATTATCAAAAGCATCGGCATTATTTCCAACACCGTCTCCATCCGAATCAATACTTTCATTTGCATCCTTTGGGAAATCATCAGCTGTATCAATGACATTATCATTATCATCATCTGGGTCTGAATCATCGATAATATCGTCTCCATCAGTATCGATCTTATCTGAATTACTTGGGTGGCTAGCATCATCGATGTCTAGAATTCCATCTCCATCATCATCATCATCTGTATTATCACCAGTCCCATCATTATCAGTATCCTTACTTTCAAGTTCATTCAATGGAAATGCATCATCAATATCCAATGTACCATCATCATCATCATCATTATCTGCATTATCTCCTATGCCATCGTTATCATAATCGGTAGTTTCTGTTGGATCATTATCGAATGCATCGGCATTATTACCCACTCCATCACCGTCAGAATCAGTGTTTTCCGATGAGTCATTAGGGAATGCATCTCCATTATCTCCAACACCATCTCCATCAGAATCGGTAGTTTCAGTAGGATCGTTATCAAATGCATCAGCATTATTTCCTACTCCATCGCCGTCAGAATCAGTAGTTTCTGCAGGATTATTAGGGAATGCATCGCCATTATCTCCAACACCATCTCCATCTGAATCAGTAGTTTCAGTAGGGTCATTATCAAATGCATCTGCATTATCTCCTACTCCATCACCATCTGAATCGGTNGTTTCGGTAGGGTCATTATCAAATGCATCAGCATTATCTCCTACGCCATCACCATCTGAGTCAGTAGTTTCAGTTGGGTCATTATCAAATGCGTCTGCATTATCTCCAACACCATCTCCATCTGAATCAGTAGTTTCNGTAGGGTCATTATCAAATGCATCTGCATTGTCACCCACACCGTCTCCATCAGAGTCGGTGGTTTCAGTTGGGTCATTAGGAAATTCATCTTGACTATCAGTTACTCCATCACCGTCTGAATCCATCTCAGTAATAGTAACTGAATCTGGACATTGGACCATTTGGCCAGTTTCTGTTCCATCGTGAGGAGTTACTTCTACTGTCCAAATTTCACCAATAGAGGTTGAAGAACTCGAGATAGTTTTCAAGTCATTATGTGATGGAGATTGGGTTCCATCTACGAACCATCTAATTTGAGTAGGTCCTTCTTGGTCTCCATCTGAATCAGAAAATGTGTAGCTTAAGGTAAAAGAATCGGCGGTTGAAACATCTCCGTTAGGGTTGATGGCGAGGTTAGAAACAGAGGGAGGATTGTTTGCTGGTAGACTTTCAGCAATACTAACAGTAGAGGTTCTCCAAGAATCNCCACCATTATTTNCATTCCCATTAGCTGCCAATCCAGCAATCCTGAGGGTTGCAGTTCCCGAACCAGTACTGCTTGGTGTGACCCAATCAAAGGACCAAGATGTAGAGCCAGAACCAGAGTGTGTTGCACTTGAACCACTAGTAGAGGTACTAGCACCCGCATTTGAAAAAGAACCTTTGTCTATGGTTGCGGAAAATCCTCCAGAACCAGAACTCGAAAGACTAACAGTAACAGAATATGTCTGTCCGGCGGTATAGGTACTAGGGAAAGTATGACTNATTGTAGGCTGGTTTCCGGAATTGGAATGACAACTACAGCCGCTACTGGAATTATGTTTTCCAGATGAATTAGCATCTGTTATAGGTGTTTGACTGATAATTAGTATAGAGAAAATAAAAAGAGCAATCGAACTGCGTTTAATCATCATAGTTANCGCTTTATAATTTAACTATTAAAANAGTTGGTTCAAGGTTCAAACAATCAATTCTAAGACAATTTCAATTACATAGACTAACTGGGAGTCTCATGCGTATAATATCCCAAGTTGATTTTGGGGTATTCAAGCGTTCTGAGACATGGAAGGCTTTTGCAATAGCATTGCTTATGTTTGGTACAATATCATTTGCAGCCTTATCCATGTTTGATAGTATGGACGAAATCTTTCAATCAGACGCTGACCCCGCACCAGTTCCTAATATTGTCTTNGAATCGCTAAATCGTTCCGATTATGAATCTTCTTTGTCAAATCAGACAGGGTGGATACATTTAGAAGACCATATTGGNGATATTATCATACTAGATTTCATGGCTAGAGATTGTAGTAATTGTCACGCAGTACAAAGTCATTTAGAAGATAATATCGACCAATGGAAACAACTTGCTAACCAGTCAAATAAAACTTTGAAAGTATTTGCTTATGGNTCATGGTATAGTGAAAGTTTAGATTATTTGAATCAGTCTAGTGGNGCATATCATGTACCATACTACGCCACAGGNATTGGTTCTACAAATTCAGCAATTCTTGACGATGGTTCCACTACAGATCCTGTAAGATTATTCACGACAGCAGGAACAGGCCAGATACCGGTTGTTATGGTCTTAGATGAGGAAGGTTACATAATTGCTAGACAGTCTACAGGGACTCCAACTGATAAATGGAGTTCTTTTGACTCGGTAGTAGAAACTGCTTTGACAGGAGAGATCGAAGATACAATCGATTTGAGGATTGCTTGGGAAGAACCTTCTACATCTTATGTTGCAGTTTTCACATTGGGAATGATTCTTTCAATTTTAGTTTATTTCTCACCGTGTGCATTTCCAGTTCTTCCAGGATTCATTTCTTACTATTTGTCTTTAGGAGCGCGTGAAGATGAACTTATTGAGGCTGGTAAACTGAAAACCAAAATGCCTAGTCCGGTTGTTATTGGTTCGCTTTCAGGCTTAGGTATGTGGACTTTTTTCATTGTAATTGGCATTGTTGCNATGATTATGGGTGAAGCGTTTTCTTCTTCCGGACTCATTAGTGATATTGCTAAATTAGTTGCCCTTATTCTAATCTTTGTTGGTGTTGTAATGTTACTCGGTGTAACCACTCATCTGTTAGGTTTCGTTCAAAGGTTCGTAGATAAATACAGTACTACAGAAGATGATGATACATTTACTCCCAGACGAAATATGTATCTTTATGGAATCGGATATGCTGCTGCATCCATCGATTGTACCGCTGCGGCAGTACTTCCATTTGTTATATTTTTGAGCACTCTAGGAGGCGGTGCAACTGCAATCGGTATTGGTGGTCTTATGCTTGGTCTACTAATATTGATGATTTGTGTAACTACAATGGTTGGCCTTGGTCGNCAAGTAATGATCAATTTCCTTAGAAGGGCNACTGGTATGATAAAGTTAGTAGGTTCATGGATGATGATTATGGCAGGAATAAGTCTGACTATTTACTTAAATAATCCTGAAGTTATTGGAAACTTATTTGGTTAATCAACAATTAAATCCTCGAATTGTTTGATTACTTTTTCATCATTTGATTTTATCAGATTAGGCTTAAACCAGTATTTCCAAGACCACAAAGTAATAACTATGGCAGTAACTAAATCCCAAATAAAATGTTGCTTAGTAGTCAAAATCGAAATTGCCAAAAGTGACCAACAGAACCATAGAAGACCTAGGAAGACATTATTCCTTTTTGATTCACCACCGTACCATCGTTGTACTACCAGTACAGTCAGTAAACTCTGAACAATATGTAGTGATGGCCAAGCATTCCAAGGCGTATCAACAGAATGAAGTGTTTCAAAAAATATCGTCCACATACCCATTTCTTCATAGTCAATCGAACTACGCAAGTCTACTTTTGCTGGAAGTAAGATGAAAATTAAAAATATGAACCATGTTAAAATCAAAAAAATTTGATGAAATATGATACTCTCACGTTTACTCTGATTATTTCTCATTCCAAGAAATGCAGCCATTGGGTAGAATAAGTATAATGTGCTATAAGGTAAAATCATCCAAGGTATAACAGGTATTGCTGTATCTAGAGATGTGATCGGATCAAATGCCTCCCAATCTCGCCAGTNGGAGAATTTATTTGTTNCTAAATAACCTAGCCCTGCNCCTAAAGTTATNGAGCATAACAACATTATTGGTAGTCTTGTTCCATACCATGAATCTTGATTCTTCCAATGGCTTTTCCAAATTTTCCATGGCTTTGAACCAAGTTCTATTGCCATACCTACCACAGATTCAAATCAATTTTCATACTAGAGCAAAGCCGCAATAAGGACATGTATTCCATGATGATTGAATTGCTTTTCCACATGATGGGCAATCATTCGATTCTTTTATTTCAGAAGATGACGAGGGAATATCTCCTCCACTTCCGTCCACAGCTTTTTGAGCAGTCTGTTGTTTTAGGAATTCTTGCATNACTTCTGGAGTTAGGGCTCCGTTTTCAGCAGCCATTTCCATCATCTTAACCTGTANGTCATTTTGNTTGTCCATTCTTTGATTTTGATGGCCGTGCTGTTGTTCAATTCTTTGTTGTTTTTTTGCTTGAACTTGTTCAAACAGTGCCATAGCTTGTTCAGTTTTGTGACTTGCTTCCTTCATTTTAATTTCAGAGCGTCCCTGATCTCTCTTGAGTTCAGCTTCCCAATGTGCTTCTTGTTTACGTAATTCTTTCAATTCACTTTCTAGTTCTATTGAAACTTTACCAGCGGCTTCGGCTCTAGCCACATTTACTTCACATTCGATTCTTCGAAGTGTAGCCGCCTCTCTAATTGCAATTCTTTCCATCANTGCTTCAGCATGGGCACCCTCAGTTTGGGTTGCTGCAGAAAGTTCAGATCTTAATTGAGCAATTTTCTCACTATCCGTTGTATTAGATGCTACAAATGCNTTCAAAAATGTAAACCCTAGAGTAGATAAAGTTGCTCGCATTTCTACTTCTGCTCTCATTTCAAATTGCTCTTGGAAATTAGGAGTTCGTAGATCTTCTGCAGAATTACAGATTGAAAGTGACGGAGTAATTACTCGAGTGGTTAGTTCATGTTGAAGAACAGTGATCAGTTTTTCACGGTCTAACAATGGTGCACTATTCGCAAACATATTGAGTAATTTCGGTATATCATCATCTCTAATCTGCACTCTCAAGTTAGCAAATCCCTGAACTTTGGAACCATCTTTTAAGTTACTGGAGAAAGGAATTGAAATATCAGCAGGACCAGTCATTGCGAAAAGCAATCTTCGATCAGTAGCAGTTGCACCCATCATATCTCCGATAAATCTGCCAAGACCTCCACCGACATTGCGTACAATCTTTTCAGAAACAATATCTCCTATTCTTCCGTCAATAATGAATGCACATGCTTCATTAGGCTTCAAAATGACTTGTTGAGATTTCCANGTCTGAATATTATTTGCATCAACTAATCTTGCTAAAATGTTAGGGTTACTTCTCCATCGATATACATTTGTCATATTTTCCACTCCTACTTTTTCTTACTTTTCTGCCTTAAGCCACCTAATATTGTCACTCTTGAACCAAAGAAACCTCTACAACTTGTAGTCATTTGTTGACACTGTCTAATCAGTTTGATTATTTCTTCATGTTCAGAACCACTGTTGAATGCAAGTTCTGCACTATTAGCAATGTTAACAGATTTAGTGACCATATCAATTACATCATGATCATGTTTGATTAATTTCTTCAAATCAGAGTTTGATGCTGAACGGTTACCCGAAAAAAAGGCATGATTCATTCCAGTAGTGGCTTTATTTACNTCTTCAATNAAAACATCTATTTCAGTACATGCCGCTTTTGCTGCCCTAGCAATAGGAATTGCACCATCTTTGAATGAAGAGTCATGGACATTTACTATATGTGCCCTTGCTCTACCAGAGGCTCTAATTATTTCATCTCGAATTAGTTTATCAGCATCACGACGTTTNCCTTTAGTATAACCTTCATATTTTGAAAGAACCATTTGGATTCCTCGAACATATGGCAAAACATCGAATGGGGTCCCTATCATATGCGCTCATACATACTTTGTCATAACTCGTTATTATTGCTTGTCATCATTAGATTTTTTTATTTCTAGCAAATCTTCCCAATAAATTATCCTATCTGCAATAATCTTAGCCTCTTCCTCATCATGTGTCACATGTATTGCAGTCTTGTTTCTAGATTTGATGAACTGTCTTGTTTCAGTTGCCAAAGAACGTCTTGAACTCACATCAAGTGATGAAAAAGGTTCATCCAATAGTAGCAATTCTGGATTGGCTAGTAAAGCTCTAGCAAGAGCAACTCGTTGAGATTCTCCTCCCGATAGTGATTCTACCTTTCTTTTTTCGAATCCTGGTAAACCAATGAATTCTAATTCTCTTTCAATTATTTGATTATAGAATTTCTTGTCTCCCTTTTCTTTACAACCTAGAAGAATATTTCTACCAACATTGAGATGAGGAAATAAAATTGGCTTTTGGAAAATAAAACCGATTTTATCTTGTACAGTAATCTCTGAAATATCCTCGCCTTCAAATTTGATTTTTCCAGAATAATCTTTTTCTAAACCACAAATCATTCTTAGAATTGTTGTTTTTCCACAACCACTTGGGCCAATTATTGCAATTATTTCTTCTTTATTGACAGATAAATTTAGACCACTAAATAGGTTCAAATCTGCAAATTTCTTGCTCACATTAGTAATAGATATCATTTCTTCACTCATCAAAAACCACTTCCCTGGCCATTTGGCCGCATCCTTTCAGCAATAAGGAATAGTGTGAATGTTAGAATCATCAATAAAGATGCACTAGCCATGGCCATTGGATAAATCATAGGATTGAATTTAGGTTGATTCATTAATTGATCAGTTAGTATAGAAAGTGTATCCCAGGAGCCGGACCTAACAAGAATCCATGTTGCACCGAATTCGCCTAATGAAAATGCGATAGTCAGAGAACCGGCCACAACTAAAGGTCCTCTAAGAAAACTTAGTTTTGAATGAATCCAAANNCGAGTAGGTGAAAGACCAAGCATTTTNGCCTGNTGTTCAAATGAGTCATCCAAACTACGGATGGCTGGCAACATCACTCTAACAACGAATGGTGTGGTTAACAGAACATGTGGTAAGACTGGAATGAAAAACCAATTGAATAATTCCGGAACCCATCTTAATATGCCAATTAAAACTCCNAGTCCAATCATTACTGCTGATACGGCNAGTGGTGATAGACTGATGAAATCGACAATTTTAGCGGCACGAGTTTTACCTTTTGTCTCGAGCCGATTTATACATGAAGCGATTGTCCATCCGATAATCAATGATAATACAAGAGTGAAAATTGCATATATGACGGAATTTAGTAAAGCATCTGACAAAGCAATCGTCGAATTATCTCCTGACCAAACTTCTCTCCAAGCTTCAAAACTATAACTGAAACTAACATTGCCATTTTCGACAGTTCGTATTCTAAACGATGATATGAAAGTAAGTATCAATGGNAGTATTGTAAATATAATCCCTATGGAAACAATTGCCTTTCCAAGGATTCCAACTTCTCCACGAGGTTTCCTAGCACTCGCTTCACTAATTATCGCATGTCTAATTGAATGCTTTTTTTGCAGTCTTGAGGTAATTAGTAGTGCTGAAAGCAGAATAATCAATTGAATCAAACATATTGATAATACGATTTCGCTAGTGTCTACTCTGTAATTGTATATCCCCGCCGTTCCGCCAGATTCTGCCATTAAAGATTCAAGTGTAGAGTTGTTGGGTGTAAGCCATTTTACCAGTGCGAAAGAGGTGAATGAAAATATGAAACANAGGGCAGAAGAACATGCAATTGCAGGTCCGATAAACGGCATCCATAGATTCCTAATACGTTTTAGAAAAGTATTACCTGCGGGGAGTAATCGAATTTGCTCTTCCCATCTAGGGTCCATAGTCGACAGGGTAGGCTCTACAAATCTAATAATTAATGAAATGTTAAACCAAGCATGGGCTAAGATGAGTGCTATGAAATGTCCAGAGTTATCAAAACCTGTTAGTTCAGACATTTGTATAGTATTTCCCCAGTAAGTGATTGTTTGACCCCGAAGGTCAATTCCAATAGATTCGAGTAAACTATTTTCTTCAATTAATGCGATAAAGCCCATTGCAGCGACAATGGCGGGCATTACAAAAGGCACCGAAAGAAGTGCCCTAATAATCCTAATTCTCTTCCACTCATATCGGCCAAGATACCACGCTAAAGGTATTCCAATAAGCAGGGTGACAACTACTGAAAANGTGGCTTGTAATAATGTGAATTTCAAGGCTTCTTTTGTACCAATTATTTGGAAAAAATTTGTGATGGCTGATAAACTACTCATCTCTGTTACGGATTCCAATCTCAGTATGGCATACAGTATAGGGACAAATAGGGCTAGGAAAAATGAACTAACTACAATCCATTGAGACGAATTTATGATAAAATCTCTATTTTTACCACTGAGCATGAATATGCCTCATCATTGGGTTGATGATTTCCAGTTTTCTAACCATGATTCCATTTCAAGATTTACTGTAGAAATAGGTGTGTCAACAGGTTGATTGGCTATGTCNGAGTGATATCGGAATCCATCGGTTTCAGGTAGATCATAGCCATCAATAACAGAATACATCAAGTTATTTTCAGGCATTTGTGAATTAATTGCATCAGAAAGAAGATATTCAATAAAAAGTTCTGCTCCAGCAATATTTGCCGCACCATTAATTATTCCAGTATATTCGATTTGATGGAATGAACTCCTTGGCAGATTTAGACTAGTTGAATGTGTCCAATTCGAACTATAGTAGGCTTCNACTCCTGGAGAGTGACAGTATGATACAGTAAGGTGNGCATCNCCAATNTGTCCAACAGTNTATTCNCCATANCCTCCGGTATAGTGTNTCTCATATGCTTCACTCCAACCAGAAGTGAATATTGCCCCATTGTCTTTCATCGCTTTCCACCAATCAAAAGCATCGGTNGTAGGATCTCCGTCATTGTTGAAGTAATCAATGGTGGAAATCATAAATGCTCTACCTGGTGATGATGAAAGAGGGGACGGGAATACAGTTTTACCTTCCCACTGTGATTCTGTTAGGTTCCAAAGAGAGGTTGGAGTAGTGACATTTGTACCGTCAACAAAATTTTCATCATAATTCAAACAAACAGTTCCTTGATCAAATGGAATTGCTAGATTACCCGAATATGGTTCCAAAGCTGAAGTCGAAATATTTTGATATTGTGGATTCTGTGTGAAGAGTGTTTCTCTAAGTAAACAGTTATCGATTGCGGTTTGCAAATATGAGTTGTCTAATCCAATCATTAAATCTGCTTGTTGCGCATTCTTTGTCAGCATCATTTGGTCTAAAATCCCGCCAGAATCTGATTCTTTGTTGAAAATAACTTCGATTCCAGTAGAATTTTCAAAATCACTAATCATAGAATCGGTTAATGCTAAGACATCATAAGTCAAAATTCTAAGTTTCCCATCGTCTTCATGTCCCGAAGGNAATGTGAAACATTCCTCTGTTTCGTCAGGGGCTTCTTCTAGACAACCTGAAAGTGGTGCTAAGGTAATAATAAAAAGTATAAGATAAGTTTTGATATTCATTTTAANTCCTCACAANGATGCAACTATTTGGTGTGTTCTGTCTATCAATTCTAACGGGTTATGTGCAAGAATGTACATGTTAGGCTCCCAACCAAAATCNCCTTTGTCTAATATCACATCTAATTTAGTGTAATTACCCGAAATCTTGCCCTTGGANGCAGTAGCGAATGAGTATCCGAGTTGTTCACATAATTTCTTTATTCTCCCCTCATCAATTGATGAATTACCTGCCATGGGATTGATGTTAATAATTGCAGTTTTAGCATCATTCATAATATGCGATTGTAGTAAAACACTGGCAAGATGATTAGATACACCAAAGCGTGGTGTTTCATGGTGGCGAAGTTTGCCTCCTACAATCGANATTTTACCAGGAAANGCAGCAACTTCAGAAACATTTCTTGCACCCTTGTTACAGGAAGCAATATTCATTCCAACGGCAGGAATTACGTCTACAATTCTTTTTGGATCTAATCTTCCTATTGCCCATTCAAGTCTTCTAAGCAGTGCGGTTTGCTCCTGCCCACGGTCTAAGTCTAATCCAGTAAGAGTTTTATCGAATCTTATTGTATGATTCGGATTGAATTGAAACTCTACTACCAATCTTTGCCTCACTACATCTCCATTAGGGCCTATTGAATTTAGTGCTTGAGATAGTTCACTAGACCAAGCATCTACCATTGCTTCATCAGCTGAGGATGATAATTCAACTGTTGGCTTCTGTATATGACGAGATATTGTACTCTGTGTCGAACCTAATATCTCGGCAATCTCTGACTGCGACCAACCTTTACTCCTCAAATCTTTAGCCACATCTTGATGCAGTCTATCTAGCCATTTGCTGCCAACTTCCCCTAACATGTTACTCGCTGAAGAGTTTCACTATTCAATGTTGCTAGGGATTTATGCACTATGAATGACAATAATGGTGATAATAGCATTTGTAAGAATTCATTTTTACTGATTTTGTTAATATTAACTACGCGAAGAAAAAAATATTTTCTCAGAATCATAATTTTGAGTATTTGAATGATTATTTTAAATAACTGCATAGTAGTATGCTGAATGCATTATGAATAGTAAAGTATCTATTATGAATTAATTGTATTATTATGTGAATTTAATGATATGAGCAAAACACCGTATAGTACTAAGGATTAATGATAGACGCAAGTTTAGTGCGACACATGCAACTGGATAGCTTCATCGATGAAATCGCCTCAAGAGCGGTTAAGTACATTGAAAGCAGTGATGACCAATCTCTCAATACAATTGATTACGTTTCTTACGATTCAAGGAAAAAAACAACAGATCTAAAATTACCTTTGGAAGGAAGAGGATCTGAGCGAGTTTTAGATGATGTTGATGAATTTCTTAAACAATGCGTTAGAACGAATAGTGGTTCATTTATGAATCCTCTTTGGGGTGGATTAAATGTTACTGCATTTGCAGGTGAAATAATTACTGCTCTAACTAATCAGTCAATGTATACTTACGAACTTTCACCCCTAGCAACTCTAATAGAACAAACGATAATAACGAGAATCTCTGAGATGATGGGTTTTTCCGATGGCTATGGAACAATGACAACTGGTGGTTCAAATGGTAATATGTTAGGAATGCTATGTGCTAGACAGTCTATACTTCCATTGTCCTCTAAAACCGGTTTTGATGGCTCTAAATATGCAGCATTTGTCTCTAGTGAATCACATTATTCGGTTTTAATGTCGGCTAATGTTGTTGGAATTGGACACCAAAACGTGTTCAAAGTGGCTTGTGATAATGAAGGTCGTATGAAACCAGAATCACTTTTAGAAGAAATCAACAGAAGTCGGAATGAGGGTTTGACTCCTTTTTGTATTATAGCGACATCTGGGACAACAGTTAGAGGTTCGTTTGATCCAATTCGTGAAATCGCCGAAATAGCACACCAAGAATCTCTTTGGCTGCATGTTGATGCTGCTTGGGGAGGTAGTTGCTTATTTTCTTCAAAACATAGCCATCTAATGGATGGTGTTGATTTAGCCGATAGCGTGTGTTGGGATGCACACAAGATGATGGGAATGCCATTAATCTGTAGTGCTTTTATTGTAAAGAATAAGAATATTCTGAAAAATATCTGTACTCATGGAGATGTTGCTCATTATTTGTTTCATGATGAATCAAGCGATGTGGATCTTGGAAGATATTCGTTACAATGTGGTCGAAGAAATGATGCTCTTAAATTATGGCTTGCATGGAGGGAAATTGGTGATTCAGGATGGGGGAAAATGGTTGAAGGTTATTGTGATTTAGCTAAATATCTCGAAGAAAAAATTTCTCAAAACGAGAATTTAGAGATGATGTCTTTCAGACAGTGGTCTAATGTATGTTTTAGATATGTTGGAAAAAGTGATGACTTTGACTTGAATGAATTGAACACAAAAATACGAAACAGATTGTTCAAGGAAGGTAAGTACTTAGTAAGTCGTTCAAATATTGACCAGTGTGTCATTTTGAGGTCAGTAATCGCTAATCCTTTGACAACAACTGATATCATCGATAGTTTTGTTGAACGTGTTATTTACCATGGAAATGAAATAATTTCGGGCATACCTGCCAACCAATGATTGAATCTTTTTTACTTGAGTTTAAGGAGTGTCTAGTTTTCCCTGTGTCATGGGCGGGCAAAGTCTGGTTCGAACCTCACTATATGATGAGCATGTTTCTCTNAANGCAAACATTGTTGATTTCCATGGTTTTGAATTGCCTATTTGGTATTCAAATATCAAAGAAGAACATTTAGCNACAAGAAGTAATGCTGGATTATTCGATGTTTCCCANATGGGTACATTNAGATTTCGAGGTGCGTCAGTCAAACAGTGGTTGGAAAGTGTAGCGACTCAAAGAGTCACTTCTATATCTCCGTCGAGATGTGCTTATACTCATTTCCTAGATGATGANGGTTTCATTATCGATGATATGATTTTTGCAGTGGTCTCAGATGATGAGATTCTGGGGGTGCCCAACGCTTCAATGATTCCNGTAATGTGGGANTGGTTTAATTCAAAGTTACCTGATGATGATTCGGTAACTATCGAAAATCTATCTGATGAAACNTCAATNATTGCTCTTCAAGGTCCCAAAGCAAAGCAATTNCTATCTTCAGTATTAGGNGAACAAAACCATGTCTCNCGATTCAAGTGGCAGGAAATTAAATCCAATGATTTAGACATCTCTGGATGGATTCAAGGTACAGGTTACACCGGAGAATCTGGTTATGAAATTTTTATTCCAAATANTGATGCTNCTAANTTNTGGCGCAGTCTTATTGATTCNGGAGCAACCCCTGTCGGNCTAGGTGCTAGAGATACACTAAGATTGGAAAAGGGATATTTACTTTCAGGTGTTGATTTTTGTTGGCCAGGATTGACTGACTCAGATCCATTTCTTGCCCGTGACTCGTGGGAAACAAATGTTCCATTTGGCCTAGATACGGAACATGATTTCATCGGTAGAAATCGAGTGTTAAATCATAATGACAATGATGAACGCTGGTGGGGAATAAAATATCTAGAGAAGGGTCCGTTACCTAGNCCTGGAAAAGAGGTCACCAATATGGACGGGGTAATTATAGGAAAATTAAGTTCTGGTGCGCCGGCACCTAGTTTAGACAATACTGGTATTGGAATAGGATATATTTCTGGCGTATCTGAAGGTGATGAAGTGATGATTGTAGCAAGTCCTAGGAAATCAGTTCGTGCCGAAATATTCAGACCACCATTTGTATGATTTAGTAGGGAATATTATGGTGGTTACGCGCACAGACAAGTTTGTTCAAGGAGGTATTAGATGGTAGACCAATTGCCGAATCGAGGATTAGAATTAGAAATGTTGGAAGAAATGGGCTTCAGTAGTATTGACGATTTATTCAGTGATATTCCTGAACAAGTCCGTATGAATGTGCAATTAGATTTACCTGCACCTCAATCTGAAGAGGAAATAATCGCAGATGCAAGAAGACTTCTTGGTTCAAACCTAGCTATGGGGGATGTAGTTTCGTTCTTAGGAGCAGG
This sequence comes from Methanobacteriota archaeon, assembly GCA_002702945.1. The sequence goes on along the minus strand of PADF01000040.1, from coordinate 6,150 downwards.
ACTTTATCGCAATTATGTCCCAGCATCAGTATTCCAACTAATCACTAGAGGTGAATTCCTTACATCATATACTCCTTACCAACCTGAAGTAAGTCAAGGAATGTTNCAAGCAATGTGGGAATTTCAAACCCTAGTCTCTGAATTAATNGGGCTTCCAATTTCCAATTTATCNTTGTATGATGGTTCCACTGCAGCGGCTGAAGCATTAACTTGTGCAGTTCGCGTTCACAATCGTAAAGCAACTCAAAAAGATACAGTTTATATTTCTGAGTTGACACCACCTGACANAGTTTCAGTTATGCAAAACTACTGCCAAGGNGCGGGTATTGAAATAAAATATTTGCATCACCACCAAGACGGTACAATCGATATTTCAAGTGCTGAACAAGCAGCAGGGTCATGTGGTATTTACGTGGAACAGCCTAATCCCTTAGGATTACTAGATGGAGGTTACACGCATTTGAAAGAAATAATTGGAGAGAATACGGCTTTAATTGTTGGTATTCAACCGATTTCGCTAGGTCTTGTCGAAGCACCGGGTAATTATGGAGCAGACATTGTTGTTGGTGAAGGGCAACCTTTGGGTAGTCCAGTTACTGCAGGAGGTCCGATTTACGGAATATTTGCATGTTCAAAGCCATATCTTAGATTGATGCCGGGAAGAATTGTTGGCAGGAGTATAGATGTTGATGGAAAAGAAGCCTATTGTCTAACACTTTCGACTAGAGAGCAGCACATTAGGAGACACAGAGCAACCTCTAATATCTGTACTAATGAAACCTTGATTGCATTAATGGGCGCTATGCACATGTCCTTACTCGGTCCGGAAGGATTGGAACATTTAGCACTTCGAAATATCACTGCTTGTAATTTGGCCAAACAGAAACTTGCTGAAATAAATACAGTTGCAATCCCACATTATTCGGGAACTCATTTTAACGAATTTATTGTTGAACTTCCTGCTCCGGCCTCAGACTGCTTAAATTATCTAGATGGAGTTGGAATAATCGGTGGATTCGATGCTAGTAGATGGTATCCTAGTAGAAAGAATTGGTTATTAGTGACAGTTACAGATCAGACCTCAGCACAAGAAATCGAACTATTAGCAGCCCATATTGCAATTTGGTCTGCGGGGGTGATTGCATGAGTCGCTTGTTTGATTTTGCTGGTGGTGTAGGTATGGGATATTCTCAACCNGANACATTGCTACCTGTTGATTCGGTATCTTTGCCNGAAAACTTAGCTCGTAAGAGTCTACCCCGCTGGCCTAGATTATCTGAACCTGAAATGGTTAGACATTACACTTGGCTTTCAAGAAGAAANTATGGAATCGATACTGGTTTTTATCCTCTTGGNTCTTGNACTATGAAACATAATCCTAGAATCAATGAGGTTATTGCTCAAATNCCTGGTATAGCAGACATTCATCCACATCAACCCGAACATCACCTCCAAGGTTTGTTGTCAATTTTCCATGAAATGCAACATATGCTCGCCATTTGTTCTGGTATGGACCAAGTGACATTACAGCCAGTTGCTGGGGCTCAAGGAGAATTTACCGCAGTTAGGTGTGTTCAAGAGTATTTCCGAAGCCGTGGAGAATCTCAAAGAACTAAAGTTATCGTNCCCGATTCAGCCCATGGTACAAACCCTGCAAGCGCTGCTATGGCAGGTTTCGAGATTGTTGAGATTCCTAGTTTNGAAGATGGTAGAATTGACCTAGAGGCACTTAAGGCTGTAGTTGATGACACTGTTGCATTGATGATGGTCACCAATCCAAATACTCTAGGATTATTTGAAAATGATATCTCACAGGCTTCCGAAATTATTCATTCNGNNGGCGGNCAAATGTACTANGATGGTGCTAACTTTAATGCAATCCTTGGGCGNACATCTCCTGGATTAATGGGCTTCGATGCTGTTCATTTCAATCTTCACAAAACTTTCAGCCAACCACACGGTGGTGGTGGACCTGGTTCTGGTCCAATAGGAGTTAAATCTCATCTTGCAGAATTCTTACCTGGACCTATTGTTAAGAAGAGACCAATTCTAGGCGATGAATCTAAGTTTGCAGTTGATGATATGTGGTATGGTTGGTTCCAACCAGCAAATAGCATAGGTAAAGTCCAACAGTGGCATGGAAATTCNGGTGCTGTAATTAGATGCTGGGCCTACTACAGAAGGTATGGTTATGGTTTNAGAGACATGTCTGAACATGCTGTATTGAATGCTAATTATTTACGTCATGCTCTCCACAGAGAAGCCAAAAAGGCAGGAGTCGAGGATATGTTTGTTGATGGAGCAAATACACACGTTGCAAAGCACGAGTTCACATTATCCCTTCAACCTGCNAAAGAAAAATATGGAATTTCTGCGATGGACGTAGCAAAAGGACTTCTCGATAAAGGCTATATGGCTCCAACTGTATATTTCCCATTAGTTGTGCCAGAATGTATGATGTTTGAACCNACTGAAACAGAAAGCCGTGATACNTTAGATCAATTTGCCAAAGATTTCATCGAGGTCTTACAAGAGGACGCTGAGACACTACATCAAGCTCCAATCACNACTCCAGTTCGTAGAGTTGACGAGGTATATGCAGCAAGAAATCTTTGTCTTCGTCATCCTTTTGATGATGAGTAGTGATTTGGATGGTAAGGGCCAGAGATAAATCTCCNGAGCACTTTGGCTGGCAACGAATCGAACTCAAGCCTAATCCTAAAACAGTACTATATCCATTATCGTGGGGTATTTTACCGATTGCATTTTCTATAATTATGGCATTCACAGGAAAAGGAGAACAATGGATTGAATGGCTAGGGGGATTTGGCATAATCCTGTTTTTAGTAGGCGGAGTTAGTGCAATTGGTCCACGTCAAGGTAGTTTTAATTCAATGAGAGTTGCATTAGGATTTTTCTTTTGCATTCTCGCACTATTTTCTTGGGTTTTAGTCGCAACTGGTAATTTACTTTACATCTANGGTATTTTTAGTTCGCTTCTCGCTTTACTGACCATGTTCCGTTCTCTAGATTTTATCTTCAAAGATGCCGGTTTAATTTACCAAATCGACTGGCATGGTAAGCGATTTCTCCCAATTGATAGTATGACTGACTGGGATATTCGTTCTGCAAGATTCGCTCAAAACACTATGGCTTTGAAGAGATTTGATAGTGATACTTTTGCTCAGATTTACGGTTTTAGAACAAAAAAAGGTTTAGTATTGCGGTTAGATATTTTTGGAACCGAACAAGAAAGTAGATTTGATTTTCGAACATTAGGAATCAATTTCGATGATTTTTCTNCTGAAGAAGAATAGTCATCTTGAATAACCGACTGCTATGGCAGGATGTCATGGAAGTTACAATACTGCTAGGTTCGTCCTCAGATATGCCCGTTGCCGAAAAGTGTACAAAAATATTGAAGCAATTCGATGTAAATTATCAGTTACGTGTTGCTAGTGCACANAGATCGCCTAAATTTGTTGAACAAATTATTCATGATGCTGAACAAGATGGTTGTAAGGTCTTCATTGCCATGGCTGGACTCGCTGCAGCACTGCCTGGTGCTGTTGCAGCANTAACCACTAAACCCGTAATCGGTGTTCCTTGCGGGGGCAGAGTACCATTCGATTCTCTATTATCAATCGTCCAATTACCTCCGGGAGTTCCAGCAGCAACTGTNGGNGTTGANCGTGGTGATAATGCTGGATATTTGGCAGTTCAAATGTTAGCATTACAAAACGAAAAGCATGCAGCTGCANTGAAGCAAAATAAACTCGATCAAGTTGAGAGAGTTAAANCCCAAGACCGAGAGGTTAACGGAGGCGCTTGAGATGTTTGATGTCGATGAATTCATTCAAGAATCCATCGAGTCACTACAAAATACAATTGATGATATTGCCATTATCGCTTGTTCTGGCGGCGTTGACTCAACAGTAGCGGCAGTTATTGCCAACAAAGCAGTAGGAGATTTACTTCACTGTGTATATGTTGACACTGGTTTCATGCGTAAGGGGGAAACCGAACAAATCGAAGCTTTACTTGCTGAACAAGGAATCAAGAATTTGGTTACAGTAAAGGCTGCGGATAGATATTTTGAGGCGTTGGAAGGCGTTACTGAGCCTGAACAGAAGAGAAAAGTAATCGGCGAGTTATTCATTAGAATTTTTGAAGATGAACAGAAGAAATGCGGTGCTAAGTATCTAGTTCAAGGAACAATTGCTCCNGANTGGATTGAATCTGGTGGCGGAGTAAGAGACACCATCAAATCTCATCACAATGTTGGAGGTCTTCCTGAAGATATGACTCTAGAAGTTNTTGAACCGCTAAGAGAACTTTACAAAGACGAAGTTAGAGAACTTGCNNGACATCTTAGTATCAANGTCGCNGANAGACANCCNTTCCCAGGNCCAGGTTTGGCAGTTCGTACATTAGGTGAACTTACTCCNGAGAGAGTTGCTGTGGTAAGGGAATCCTGTGCAATTGTCGAAGAAGAATTTGAAAAAGCTGCATCAGAAGGCCTTATGGATTTGCCTTGGCAGTACTTTGCTGCTCTTTTGCCTGTTCGCAGTGTTGGTGTTCATGGTGATGTCCGTGCATATGGTGAAACGATTGTTGTACGTGCAGTTCAATCGATGGATGGAATGTCAGCGAGATATTCAGAAATCCCACATCCAATTTTACAAAAAATCAGCACTAGAATTACAAATACTGTCAAGGGTGCCGTAAATAGAGTAGTTTATGACATTACACACAAGCCNCCAGGTACCATTGAATGGGAATGAGANAAAGCAAGGTATCANANCCTCAAACAATTNGGCTATNTCATGGCGGGAAAACAAGCAAGTGTNTTTTTAGTTAGTATNATTCTTTTTTCACTTNTNTCACATGTTCAAGCATCTGAAGAATCTGATATTGTTGCTCANTTTGGNACNGGATTTGANGAANTAGTNNTTGTTGATGCTTCNGATGGACTTTTTGACCCTAGAGATTTAGAATTCCATCCTGGTCGAGCTAATGAGTTATGGATCGCTAATAGGGGCGATGACAGTATGACAATCGTTCACAATACTGGACTTAATAATCAGACCTCTGAAACCCGTGAGGACTCTAATAGCAATCACTTTTTGGAAGAAGTAAGTGCGATTGCTTTTGGAGCATATCATCCTGAATTTGACTGGCAGTGGGGTTCTGCACAAGAAACTCAAAACACATATTGTGGTCTAGCATCTTCTCCAAATCAATTCATGGGGCCGACTCTTTGGCCATCATCACTCGCCCACTATGCTAGGGAGAATCAAAATAATGGTAATGGTTTACTTGGAAGTCATATAGATATGAATCATGAATCTCCTGATGGAATGGGTATTGCACACGATTCAGGAAATGCTTACTGGTATTTTGATGGCTACTATGGGGAATTGGTATACTATGATTTCCAACTCGACCATGATACTGGTCAAGATGATCATTCTGATGGAATTGTTCACAGATATTCTGATATTGACTTAACTCGAGTTGGAGGAATACCAGGTCACATGGTACTAGATAAGCAGACTGGAATCCTTTACATTGCAGATACGGGAACAAATCGTATTCTATGGGTTAATACTGATGACCCAACATTTACAACTCAAAACATAATGAATGATCCTTCTAGACTCGAACCATTGGCTGAATATTCACGAATCACTGGAAAGGAGTGGGGAATACTCGATACAGGTTTGAATAGGCCTTCAGGAATTGCTTTAGATGGAGATACGTTATTTGTTTCACAGAATGGTGATGGTAAAATAACCGCTTATGACCTTGCTAATGATGGTAAAAGTGCCACAATTGCAGATACGATTCAAACCAGTGCAGTTTTCATAATGGGATTAGAAATTGGTCCGGATGGGCACTTGTATTATGTGGACAATGGTCAAGATCAAGTTGTACGAATCGACCCGTATTTCGACAGTGACGCAGATGGTGTTTATGATGAAGATGATAACTGTCCAATGAACCCTAATACAGATCAAGCAAATTATGATGGTGATAATCTTGGCGATGTGTGCGATGAAGATGACGATAATGATTTGATTCTAGATGAAAACGATGTTTGTCCAATGGGTGATACTGGTTGGGTTTCTCGCACTCTTACCGATTTTG
>PADF01000039.1 GCA_002702945.1 Methanobacteriota archaeon | reverse complement strand
ATTTCAGTTATTGTTTCAAAAGGAGACCTAGAGAATTTCATTATATCTGCAATAGATTACAATGGCTTTACTTCCATAGATATGAATAATCAATTTACAATTACTGCTGATGAATGGGTTTCATTCTCTTCACAATTGTCTGATGCGGATGGAAATAGTTTCGAATCCGATATTATTACATGGATACTTGTCAATACTACAAGCGGAGAAGAAACAGATATCACATCTCAACTAAATCTTAATTCCATGGTTTGGGAAGCAACCGAAAGTGGAAGCTGGCAAATCTATGCTTATGCCGTAAATCAACGTGCACAGAATTTGACTCAGAGTTTCAATATCGAAGTAAATAATGGTAATGCGATATATGTTGAAATTGTAGCTTCAGCGGATAGTCAAGATGCTGGAGATGAAGTTAGTTTAATGGTCTACGGCTATGATTCTGATGGAAACAAATTCCCACAAGTTGTAGACTGGAAAGAGGACGATGGTCTACCATACAACATTAATTCTACGAGTATTGAAGCAGAATATATTTTCAACGGAAGAGTTAGTGGTAATTATTCCTTGTCTGCAACTTTTGGTGCGAGTACCGATACAGTCAACGTAATGGTGTTATCATTGTCAAGTCCTAATTATATTGATGTGAATATTTCTAAGACTTCACTAGAACAATTAGAAAGTTTATCAATCTCAGTAATTGCTTATGATGAATATTGGAATATCATTGACGTACCCTCCTCAACATCTCGTATAGATGCGAGTGGTAGAGGCGATGTTACCTACAAAGGACAGGGTGTATGGAATATTGAAACACTTGATGAGGGTAAGCAGACTGCGACCATAACAATAGGTTCGGTATCAGAGCAAGTGAACTATACAGTAGATGGGAATCTTGCAGGTTTCTTTGCAGCAGGTGGATCTTTGTATTATGTCGGTGCTGGGATGATTGTTTTAATTGCATTAGCTATCCTAGCTGTTGGATTTAGATTCATACGCAGAGAAAGAGATTATTATGATGATGAAGAAGATGAGTATGAATTTGATTATGATGTCGATGAAGTAATTTCATCTTCTCCAGCTCCTACTCCTCAAGTTGCAATGCCTCCTGCTAGGCCGCCAACAAAGCCTGAACCAATCACACAACCGGAACCTGAAGAACCTGAAGAAGAAAATCAGGATGACTGGATGATAGATTACAGAGTTGAAGACGATGGAACAGAATGGGGCCAAGCAGATGATGAAACTTGGTACTATCGCGAATCCGGTCAGTCTGAATGGGTTGAGTGGACTGACTGAGGGTTTGTTTGATAACTATTGATGACTCGGCAAGAGATGAGGGATTGTATTGAAGAGATTGATAGCATACACAATAATTGTACTGTTGTGTGTTGGTATCTTTAATCCATTTACTGATTCAGTTGTCGAACTAGATGAATCTAAAGATGTATCTTACAATAGTTCTGCCGTTAGAATTGATATCACATCTCCAGCTCTTTCTATGACTGCAGATGAAGTGATTACATTTACCGCAACGCTTTACGATTCTGTAAATAGTATTGTGTCTGGAGAAGTTTCTTGGTCTTCTACCAATGGAACAATTACCGATGATGGTACATTTTACCCTTGGAGTTCAGGTATTATTTCTATCCAAGCCAATCATGGAACACTTTCAACTATCTACAATATTACAGTTGAAGCAGGAATTGGCCAATCAATTGAGATTTCTTTTAATTCTGCAAACGTTTTGGTTCCTAATACTTTGACAGCTAATTTAATCGATGCAAGAGGTAATCCAAAACCAACCTTAGATGCTGTTTGGACAGTAGATGGTGACTTTATTGGTCAAGGGACCCCTCAATGGGTGCCTCAAGATACTGGAGAATATCATGTTGTAGCAAGATTATACCAAATGGAAACCTCAGAAATGATAGAAGTGATTGCAGGTAATCCTCATGAATTTATCTTTCCAACTGGTATGCAAATTCAAAGCGCTGGAATTGTAAAATTGAATCCCTCTTTAGTTGATATAAATGGCTTTGAAATGTTAAATACTCTAGCAGGGCCTAAAGTTTGGAGTGTTGAGAATGGAACTGTTAACAGTACTGGATGGTTTTTTGCTACTCACCCAGGCTATTGGAATGTCACAGTGTCAGCCAGCGGAATTTCAGGTACTGGTGTGATCAGAGTAGTTCCTTCTGACGCGACAACCTCTGAGTTGAGAATAATCCCATCTCCAGACTATTTCATTGCAGGTGAATTATACGAGTTGACTTGTTTTAGAACAGANATTGAAGGTTATTCTGGAACAATCACNCCTAGTATTGCTAATTTCTCAGTCACCTCGGGNACTCTCAGTCAAAACGATGGAAGAGTTTACTGGACTCCAATGACCGAAGGTTTACAAGATATTACAGTGATGGATTTTGATATTACTTCATCTCAAACAGTTCTTGTTAAACATGGTACAGCCATNGATACGAGAATTAAATCATCTCCACCAGTTGTGTCTGCTGGCCAGCAAGCCACGTTATCGGTTTATGCATTTGATTTAGCAGGTAATGAATGGCCAGTTAATGCAACCATNACTACCNCAGNTGGAAATTCTACNGCGCTTANTCAATATGAATCATGGTCTTCTTTAATCCCCGACTCAACTGGATTTTGGCGATTTGAATCAACATGGTATGATTATACTACAGATATTAGATTTGATAGTTCTATACAATTTGAAGTTGGATTTGGAGAACTTTCCACTATTACTTTAGAAGGACAAGGATTAGAGATTCCTGTAGACGTTGCATTTGATCTTAATCCTAAATTCTACGATTCTTACGGTAATCAATTAGAAGATATTGGATTAAATTGGACGGTTGATGGCGAAGATTCAACTCTACAGTTGATCTTATCAGAAGGTAAGTGGATTCCAACAAATGTAGGAAGTCATGAAATTCAAGTAAATGCTGCTGGGATATTTTCTCTAGTCACTCTTAGTGTATCTGCTGGAGATGCACGAACTCTAATTACAGAATTCGATGATGGATTTACNGTAGTAGCTGGTGTGACNTCAGAATTATTTATTCAAATTGCAGATTCTAGACAGAATTTAGCCCCTGCTGAGAGCGTTTATACTACAATGGAAAATGAGTCTGGAATATTAGAGCCATCTACATCAGGTAGGGGATACTGGTCTTTTACTGGAAAGAAGGCTGGCCAGTATGATTTGGTTTTAATTCAAGATGATGCTGAGATAATTATTGATTTGACTATTGAGCCAGGTGAAGCAATCCAACTATTCGGTTCTACTGATAAGACAGAATTTAAGCAAGGAGACAAGGGACTGTTGAAGATATATGGCGTAGATAGTAACGGAAATACTGTTGATGTCGAACCAGAAAATACTACGATAAGTTGTACTTCTGGATCATCAGACTTCGTTACAGTTGATACCTGGGAGATTGATATTAGTAAATCAGGACTTGACCGTTCATGCACTATTTCTTGGAATGGTCTAATCGCTCAGAACTTTTTTGATGTAGAGTCTGTTTTGTTTGGTGGTGCAATAGGTTCTACTAATACTGCTATGAGTATAGCAGGTTTCTTACTTGGCTTAGTTCTCATCACATTGATTGTTTTAGTTCGTAGGGCGAAAAGTATCGATGATGAAGATTGGATTGAGGATGAGTTTGANAGTGATTATNATGATNATGACGACGACTATGANGACGACGACTATGATGANGACGATTATGACGAATACGAAGAAACTCAATCTACTGAAATAGAAAGTGAATCTCAAAATGATGGAATGTCTATTCCTGCAATTTCTGACACAGATAAGAAGCAACTCGCAGCACAAGCAGCAAATCTAGGTGTAATGCAAGCAGTTCCAGGCACTGAACAAGGTTCTAGTGGTTGGTATGTCGATGTTAGTGAAGAAATCCAATATTGGAATGTTGGCGCCGATGGTTCTTGGACAAGAGTTTCTTAATCAAAGAAATCTACTCTTCACTTTCAATAACATTGTTACTAGCAGGTTGGTAATTTTTCTCACCGTAGATTTTGTAAGTTGCGATACCGAGAACTAATGCAGCAACTGCGCCAATAATTGCTTTTGAACCCATCAAGTAAACCAAAAAGGTACCAGCAATTATGCCAAAAATTTGCACGAATGGGTAAAGAGGAGATTTAAAAGTTGGCTGATACCAGTCATATTTTGGAACATCTCTCCTGAGGATAATCACACAAGCATTTAATGCTACGATAACCATTATTTGGAAACCAGATGCAAGCTTAGCAACATCCTTTACAGGTAATGTTAGAATACAGATGCCCATTGCTATACCAGTAAGTATAATTGACCATTGAGGAGTTCCAAATCTTTCATTAGTTTCGCTTAGAGAACTAGGTAGCAAGCAATCCTTTGCCATGGCGAATAGGAATCTAGATGCTGCAAGTAATCCTGAAAGAGCACCTGAGATCATAGTTAAGAATGCTAACAGTGCCATAATTATGCCTATTTCAGTAGATGTTACTTTATCAACAAAAGCAAAGATCGGATCTTCTCTAGGATTTCCACTTGAATCTAGCCACCATTCTCCTTCAATTGCTCCCATCATGATGAATGTTACAATGACATACAGTAATGTGATTAAGAGTAATGAGATTAACATTCCATATGGGAGATTTTTTTGTGGATTTTTTATTTCCCCTCCAAGTGCTCCAGCCTTGTAAATTCCAGCATAGGCTACGAAAACTAGTGCTGCTGCCTCAGCAACGGCTAATGGCTCGTTTCGGGCTACATCAAAGGCACCCATTGGCACTGAGAAATCAAAATTGGTATCAAATAATTGTATTACACATATCACCAAAATTAGAATTGTTGTCAAGGCTAAAATCGGTGTTTGAAATGCTTTGACTTTCTTGATTCCTAAGATGTTAAGAATTGTGATTAACGCAAGTGCGGACATTATAACAAAAGTAGAGTTAGTTTCTATANTGAGATAATTTGTCACCGCATACATGTAAGCGGAAAAACCAATTAATGCAAAGGCTGATTTTAGCAAGAATGATGCCCACAGACCTAGTCCGCTGATGGTTCCAATCAGAGGTCCAAATGAGCGTTCTAAGTATACATAAGAACCCCCATTCACTGGCATTGCAGAGGCTAGTTCTGATTTAGATAATGCTCCAGGTAAGAATACAATACCTGCTAATAGGAATGCTAACCAAATCCCAGGACCCATTANAGAAGCTGCAAATGAAGGTAAAACGAACAAACCCGAGCCAATACTTGCTGCAATGGTTACAATAATTACACCTACCAAAGTTAAGNTTCTCTTTATTGAAGACTTAACATCGGTTACTACACCTGCAATATCGCCCTTTAACAACTTACCAGTAGTTGATTTTATGTCCAATGAATCACTCCCTAAGTTAGCCAAATTACCGGTTTATGGCAAATCATCTTCTATATTCACCGGTAACAATCGAAGGTAGTTATTGATTACTGTATAAATTACGAGTATATGCCCGTAATCCGGTAATTCATATACTGGCGATAACCTTCATTTCAACAGCAATTGGTGTAGGTAGTGCTCTAATTGCTAAAGTGGTCCTTGTAGGACCGACTTTACCTAATGTTTCAGCCCAAACTTCATTATATCCTTGAAAATCTCTATCCATATTTATTAGAAAAGAAGTAACATCTAGAACATTTTCTATTGAGGAACCAGCCTCTTCTAAAATACGAGAGATGTTATCTATTACAGCTTTAGTTTGAGCCTTAATATCGTATTCCTGAGGAACTCCTTTCTCATCATGTATCGGGCCACCCGGAATCGCATTAGTTCCAGGTTGACGTGGACCTACACCTGAAAGATAGATTAAGTCNCCAACTTTTCTAGCGTGAGGATAAGCACCGACTGGTTTGGGTGCACTATCGGTATTNACTGAACCTTCGGCCTCGGTTGGATCCCATAGTTCAGGTCCATGATTGCTTTTGCTTGATTCACTTTTTTTCCCATCGTTCAACTCATCAGAATCATCGGTGTCAAGAACACCTCTCTCTCCACTGAAAACTTCAACATCATCTTCATCATATTCTTTTTCACCCACTCCTGAAGGCGTAGGGTTGAGGTGGATAACAGCACCACCAGCTCCGTGAAGTGCTTCATAGGCAAGAACTTCACCAGTTAGATTATTTCTATTTCCGTTCATCGCTGATAGCCACCACATAGGCTTGAATGTGACAACTTTTTGAACTCTAATTTGCTTATGGATTGTCCTTGATAGTTGACTAACATCTTCTAGACGCCCTTCACTTAAAAATTCGAGAATTTTTCTATTCCACTCATCATCTTTCAATGAATGAATTCGGTCATCTTTAGGTTCAATATTTTCAGTAAACATCCTATTTGATAATGACATTGCTGTAACAGCAACAGCCTTTCTTCCAGTTCTTTTTATGACCTCTAAACATGCTTTAGCCAATACAGTAGTTTCGCTTCGATTTGAGTAAACATTCGATGAAACAATAACAGCAGGGATTTTATTTTCCGGATTTAACAGTGTCAGAGCAACTACAGAACCCACGTCGATTGGGAATCCTTTGTATGCCACAGTTCGACTTTGTAGTCCTCTCTGCTTATTTGCTTGATTCCAATCATTGGCAAATTCAGCATCGATATTAAATGAGTAATTGATAGAACCCAAGTCATGAAAATCATGGTCAACCATAACCCACTGGGGATTTGGGTCTGCCTGGATTTGATGGCCGATGACACTAGGCCAGGTGGTTGAATAGATAATTAGAAGATCAGCACCGCTATCTTCTATTCTTTTTGCTGCTTCATCATATGCATCCCTAAGTTTTCCCCATCCTTCATTTTTCTCTGGAGCAAGAACAGTATGTGGGTGGACAGGAACCACAAATGAATCAATTAATTCACCAGAACTCATTTCTATGCCTCTTTGTATTTGTGAACAGGCCATTCAACTATAGCATTACCAGTTCCGATTATTGTACCATATCCATGAAGAATTGCTGGATATGTTGGAAGTTCTAGTGTTGAAAGTAGCCATGAAAATCCACCACCATCACTTTCTGCAATCGCTTGTTCTGTAAATTCTGGCATCTCATCAATAATTCTTTGACTTTGACCTGTGCGCATGTATTCTATCATTCGCATATCCCAAAGATGCATTGCATGGCTAGTTATATGCTCTTTACTCATATCTTCGGGGACATCAGATTCAGTTGTAAAATGCCTATGAGAAAGAGAGTTACTGGCTAAAACAACTGCTTTCTTACCACTTTCAAGTATTGCTTCTCTAGTTGCCTTTCCTAATTCCATCATCATTTCTTGCATCACATCAACAGAATAGTAAGCACTGGAACGGTTACTAGAAATGACTACCATAGGTTTATCCCATTTTGGATTAAACATATGCCCTGTTGTGATAGTGCCATAATCTATTCTAAAATCAGGATTATTCATCATTTTTACAGTTAATCCCGCTTGTTCTGCTTTGTCATAAATCTGTTTAGATAAATCTATATCGATGTTTAAATCATAATTATATCTAAACAAGTTTGGGAAAACTGGATCTACTGAGAGGTTTTTGAAATGCGGCAATCCAAGAAAATGAGTACCTACATATGTTTGCCAGTGAGGAGATAAAATAACAATTACATCATAATCTATTTCTGATAAGGATTCTCTCAACCTCTCATAACCCCATCTCAATTGCTCCCAGCCACCTTCAGCAGTCGGCTCATTTTGAGGTGGATTTTCTGCATATACTAGGTGAGGCGGGTGGGGGGCTAGACACCCAGCAACAATTTCACCTTGCGTCATGTTACAGGGCAATGGGTGTAGGGATATATCCTAATCGGCTCTATGTAAAGAGAAGTCTCAAACATGTTCACCGATTGCCCATGTTATGGAGGACAAACATTCAACAGAGAACTTGGAATTTTCCGGTTCTGTTGATACAGGTACTATTCCTGTTTCCAAGCCTTCAGCACTTGACTTTGATACTGGAATTAGACATATAATCGCCCCAGCAGTAATCGGTATGATTCTTGGAATATTAGCTGAAAGATTCCTAACCCCTAATGTCGCTTGGCCTTCACCGCCTCAAGCAGCAATGCTCGGTACAATTTTACTTTCTCCTATACTTTATTTCATCCTACTGAGTGATGAAAAATCGCGATGGTGGGAATATTCACTTGGGATTTTAGCACCTGGTTCATATTTCATTATGATTTGGTTTTCTGGCTGGGGTGCATTATTCTGTGGGGGTTATCTCCCGCTATTGATTTGGGTTTGGATAAGTACATCATGGGGTAGATTCGATTTACCTCCATTTAGATATGGGATATGGCATTCATTTGCCGTCAACATTGGCGGATTTGCAGGAGCAATTTTAGCTTTTAATCTTGCATCATGAAGTATAACTCTCTTCATTATTTGGGAACTCGCCAGTTCTTACATCATCGCAGTAGTTACTTATCGCACCATGTATTTCATCTGCTAGATTTAGATATCTTCTAAGGAATCTTGGAGAGAAATCCATAGTAATTCCAAGTAAATCATGAAGAACCAGAACTTGACCATCACAATCAGGACCTGCTCCAATTCCAATAGTAGGAATATTTACTGATTCACTAACTCTTTTAGCAAGGTCTCTAGGAATCTTTTCGAGTACGATTCCAAAGCATCCCGCTTGTTCGAGAATCTTGGCATCAGCAATCAATTTCTCTGCTTCTTCTTCCTCTTTTGCTCGAACACTATATGTTCCAAATTTATAGATTGATTGTGGAGTTAAACCTAGATGACCCATGACTGGAATACCTGCGGTTAGGATTCTTTGGATTGATTCTACAATTTCAGCTCCGCCTTCTAATTTGACAGCATGCCCCTCTGCCTCTTTCATTATACGAATGGCGGATTCAAGTGCAATAGCAGAGTTTCCTTGATAAGTTCCAAATGGCATATCGACTACAATCAAAGCTCTATCTACTGCTCTTTTGACACATTGAGCATGATATATCATGTGGTCTAGAGTCATTGGAACAGTAGTAACTTGGCCAGCCATAACATTGGAAGCAGAATCACCGACCAGAATAACATCGACGCCGGCTTTATCGACAATTTTAGCGAGAGAAAAGTCATATGCGGTGAGCATAGTTATTTTCTCACCCGCTCTCTTCATTTCTTG
Source organism: Methanobacteriota archaeon (assembly GCA_002702945.1). Next base: position 31,865 of record PADF01000039.1, on the reverse strand, counting down.
CAAAGTATGTGTTGTAACCTTCCTTGCTTTTCCATGAACGGACATAGAACGTCCACTTGGCTAAATCTTTTGAAGCCATTGGACAAAATCAAATCAAATTCTTAAGCAATATTAACTAGATTCTGTAAAATCAAATCATATATTTCGTCACTATTTTCTGCCATTAAAATTTGATACTTTTTGTCAAGTCTAGCTATTGTCATTGCAGCAATGCTATACAATAAATCATCTTGGTTTTCAAAAATTATGGAAATTCGACTTTCAACCCATTCCTCAAGAATTTCTGAATCTATTTCCAAATTACTTGCAATTCTNGTAATGATGATTTTCAGTAGTGATTCTAATTCCTTTAATTTATCATCTTCTAGTACAAATTTTTGTTCAATGTAATTAACGGATGCAGCCAAGTATAATTTGTGATATTCACTATCTTCAGGAATCTTGGTTAGAATAGTTTCAAGGTCAGGATAAATCCCTTCTTCTGGCATTATATCCTGCATAGTTTCATCAGAAAATGGTGGTAATGCTGGACTAATTATTTCCTTNACCTCAAATTTTCGCTTTCCTAGAATTTCCACAAAATGATTACTTCCAACAGTTTCATGATGTATTATTTCTACTTCGCATCCAAATTGTTCCGGTCCATTCCAACCGTTGTAATGATTGGAATTATCATCTAGAACCAATCCAAAATTTTTCTCATCNAGNAGACAGTCATCNAGCATCTGNCGATANCNAGGCTCGAATATTCTCAACTGTTGAATTTCACCGGGTAGAACAACCATAGGAAGAACAAACAATGGTAAAGTGTCGTTATCTGACATGATGTTAACTGAACTGAGTTACTTTTGAATCTATGTTCAATCATATTTTACACATATGTTGGTCATTTCAGAAAAGAATGACAAGGACCACTGACCACCTTCTCTTCCAACGCCAGAATTTTTGACACCACCAAATGGAGTTCTAAGGTCACGGTGGAGCCAAGTATTGACCCACATAATGCCTGTATCAATCTGTTTGGAAAATTCTTTTCCACGTTCTAAATCCTTAGTCCAAACCGAACCTGCTAATCCATAATCAGTNGAATTAGCCATCTCTATTGCCTCATTTTCATCTTTGAATGTATGTAAAGTAACAACTGGTCCAAAAATCTCCTCTGTCGCGGTACGAGAATTTATTTTGAGCCCAGAAATTACAGTGGGATGTAAAAAGGCTCCATTGGAATTAATTTCATCTAATTGAGGACGCTTTCCTCCAGTAAGAATTTGTCCTCCCTCATCTAAAGCAAGTTGTATGTAGTTCTCCACTTTCTCCAGATGTTGTATTGAAATTACAGAGCCAATTTGAGTCTCCTCATTTTGTGGATCTCCAATCTTCATAGATTCTATTTCGTGGATTAAGAGTTCAGTAAATTGTTCAGCAATTGATTCATCGATAAGAATTCTTGAACCACATAGGCAAACTTGCCCTGAATTAGTAAAACCTGCTTTAGCAGCACCCTTTGCAGCCAATTCTAATTCAGCATCATCCAAAATAACAGTAGCATTCTTACCGCCGAGTTCAAGAGATAATTTTTTGAAAAGAGGTGCAGCAGTTTTTGCAACAATTCTACCTGTTTGAGTTCCACCAGTAAAAGAAATCGCCTTTATCTCTGGGTGCTCAAGTATTGCTTGACCTGCTTTTGGACCAAGCCCATTTACAATGTTGAATACGCCTTTTGGAAAATCTATTTCCTGTAATGTTTTAGCGAAAAGGTTTGCAGTAAGTGGTGTAAGTTCACTAGGCTTTGCCACAATAGTATTTCCCATAACTAGTGCTGGAGCAATCTTCCATGTCAATAGGTATAATGGAAGATTCCATGGAGTGATTAAACCGACAACCCCAACAGGTTTTCTATGGACATAGTTCATCGCATCACTCATCTCAAATTCTAGTGATTCTTGTTGTTTAGCAAATTGTGAGAAGAATCTAAAATTTGTAATTGAACGATTAGCATCAACTCTTCTCGCAAGTGAAATCGGTTTTCCAGTATCCAAACTTTCAATCTTAGCAATCTCTTCCTTTTTACTTTCTAGTGCGTTAGCAATTTTTTCTAACCAATCAATTCTTTCACTCATGGATAGAGAACTCCAATCTAAAAATGCATCTTTGGCAGCCTTGACTGCATTTTCAACATCTCGTTGGTCCGAACTCGAGATATGACCAATTTTTTCTCCAGTTGCTGGATTAAAGTCATCTAGGTGTTGCTCGGAAATAGCAGAACTAAACTCACCATCTATGAAATTTTTAATTTGAAGCATTTTCACACCTCGATATCATAAGACCATCTGTCTTGATCAGGGTCCCATTCATCCCAGGTATCGACNTTCTCTANAGANTCAAGATANTTTTCAGGAACTATTCCNGGAACGATGAACGCTTTTTGTCGATGTAATGGATATGGATTTCGAAGTTTTATTCCTAGAACTCCAAGTACTGCTCTTGCAACATACCATGTNGCTTGTGAATTCCATCCATGAGCGATTTTGATTACCACTCCTAGACCTTTAGGATAATCCGGATGCTGAATCGCTAATCCAAGCAAACCATCAGCGCCTTCCTTAGCGATGACATTACCTTCGCCGGCCTTTAAAATTGTAGAATCTAAACGATTGAATCCACCGACTAAATCCGGATTTCTTATCATAGCCTCCCATATCCAGTCATCGTCTTTATCTCTGACAAGTCCAGCATAAATTTGGGCTAGTTCTGAAACTGTATTTGATACAGTAGGCAGGCCACAACCATCTTTAGCGATTCTTAGTGGAGTCCAATCTTGTCCAAGATATGTTCGAATTTGAGTCATATAAGCATTGAATACNTCGTGAGATGGAAGCGTATATCCTGCTCGATTCCATCCTTTTTTTCTACATCCATGCAGTATTGCTGAGTGTTCTCCTGAGCATGTGTGATACCATCTTCTTGGTCTTCTAACCTGCCGACCAAACTGAATCAATGGTACATCCAATGGTGTCAACATAAGTGGCCACTCAGACTCTGAAAGAAGAGATTGTGCAGCTGCTACGTGTTCTGTATCTCCGTTATGTGATGCTACAGATATTGCTTTTTGTTCCCAACTTGTATCTTCAAGTTCTTTAGTGAAAGCTTTGAGCATGAAGGGTTTCATCATCGAACGACCGTAACAAAGAACATTTCCACCAAATGAGTGTATTACTTCATCACCATGCGCCCAAGCGACAGCACCATGAATGGTCGTTTCNGAGACGCCNTTTCTNCGGTAATCTACCAAAGGCTCCCATGCAACTTCTCGACCAGTAGGTATTCCATCGATATTCTCTCCTAGAGAAGAGTTTGGATACATTGAACTTCCNGGCTTTCCATCAGTTACTGCAGAGGGAAGTCTATCTTCAGTCATAGTTTCTCCTCCAGTAATTTCTCGACCATTGGGGCGACTTTATTCATGTATGCAGTCATATTTCGACAGACTCTTTTTGAGTCATGATTAAAGAAGTCAAACCAAGCCATAATACGATCATTTGGGTCAAATCTTTCGACCATNTGGNGAGCAACTTCTTCGACGTTTCCTATCAATGCATTATTAGCAGCCTTAGATACTTTATTTGGATCAATTGTTCCTTCAAGAGCATTCCAATATGCTTCTAATGCGACAGAAGCCTCATTTTTTGCTGCATCACTTTGTTGCTCTGAAGTAAGACCTTCTTCATCATTAACAAAAACAAAACTGGTTCTAGGCATATCTCTTCTCTGCCAACTCCCACCATCTGGATGGAAGACTTCAGACATCCTCTCATGGGTTTTATCAATTACTTCCGGAGAGGTAATTGANAGGTTGAATACCTTNACAGGCATGAATTTATTGACAAAGTTTTGAGCANGAGGGTCATGNGTTCCAGCGATTAGTTCTAATCTACTGCGGTCCCACTGCTTNGGTATAATCGAAATCTCTTCGAAATTATACCTATTAGGAATTTCAATACTTTTTGGTAATTCAGAGATATTCAATGCTTGACAATAATCGTTTTGTACTTTCAACCAATCTTCATCGCTACGGAAATTATCTCTTGTGAGAATAGTTTTTCTTACATCATCACTGCTGATTTTTTCACCTTTCAGCAGGCGTAAGAAAATCTCACTTGCCTCCATNAAAATTTGTCCTCTTAGTGCGGGCCATGCGGATTGTTCGTAATTTGTCCTAGGTATTACCCCATATGGCCGAGCCATAAATTCAAATCTTCCAGCACTAAATCCAATATTCAGTTTTCTTTTATCATCGATCATAGAAAGATATTGAACAGTATTAGCAATTCTCTCAGCTTGGGCAATAGGTCCTCCACTTGCTAAAATACTAATTACAGCAGAGCCAATATTGATGTTCTCAGTTTTTCTAAAACTCTCCAAAGCAAGTTGTGGGAAGTCAGTACAAAGNCCAACTTCTCCTTNCCAGTGNGGAACAACAGGGCTAGAATTATTCTTTTGGGTTTCAGTAGAAAGATGGGCTTGTGCAATCCATCCGCAACCGAAACCTAACTTGTCAGCACAGATTAACTGCTCAAAATAATTTTCAAACATCTCCGTTTCAGTAGGAATGTTTCCATCGCTATCAGGTGTTTGACTTATGGAAAAGAAGATGTCATGTTCCATACTACCACCATACACCCCAATAGTTTTCGATTCATAACTTTGTGTGCAATTTATTCAGTACTATCGGAAGGTTGTTCAAGATTTGCTAGTGCCTCGATTCTATCTCTTATTTGGGGTGGAGCAGTAATTCCTAGTGCGATGAATGTGTGTAGACTATCGGAAAGTTGAATCATAGCAGTTTGATAATCTCCAGCAATTTCAGCAATATCAGCAAGTCCCCATCTTGCTACTAATTGGCCTGAAACGTCTTCCATTTCAGATGCTAATTTTAGAGATTGTTCGTATAGGTCTTGGGCAGCATCGAATGACCCTATTGTGGCTTGAGTATGTGCCAAATCACTGAGCGCTTCAATCTGCCCTTCCAAGTCTTCTAACTTCATCAAAATTTCAAGGCGTCTTGTTCCGTGGACTATCGCTTCATCGTGAAGATTTTCTCTTTTACAACATGCTTCCAGTACTGCTAAACCATAAACTATCCCAGCCTCATCACCAATAGATTCTCTTAGTCTAATTGAGCGATTTGTGAAAAGTTTAGNATTTTCATAATCTGCTTGAGCCAAATACATCAATCCTAGATGGTGTAATATTGCTGCGGATAAGGCACTTCCTTCGATAAGTTCGTCAATTCTAGAGGCTAGTTCACTGAACTTATCTATATGAGAGTCATTTAATTTTAAGATTTCAAATTCAGACCATCCCTTTTCAACCTCATCTTCTGATACATTCAAAGCATGTTCTAGGAGGCGTCCTACTAGTTCTGAATCATCTAATTCTTCAGCTAAGGGGATTAACCTCAATGCTAGAGATGTATTTACATTATCCAAAGCCTCACCTTTGGTCAGCATATCAAGAATCTTACGAGCCTGCTCAGCAGAAACTTCGCCGTTCATGACTACGCCATAACAGGTTGNTGATTAACATATTCTAAACATCTTTTTCAAGAATATTAATTATACAAATGCCTGTAGCACAATAGTCATGGGTTCGTTGGACGGATATCTTCAAGCATTGAGTCTAGTTGCAATTCTAATTCTTGCACCTATGACTATACACTTGGTGGTACACAAAGATGAAAACACTGTCTTTGTCTATGTTGATTCAGATGATGACTCAAATGATAAAGATTCAGAATCTTCTGAAAATGAAACAATAGCTCGCGAAATACCAGAATTGAATCGTTCAGAAGTNGCACGAATAGCAACATTCAACATCAAAGTTTTTGGTGAAACAAAAATGAGTAAACCCGAGGTAGTTAGTGTATTGGTAGATACAGTTTTACAATATGATATGGTTTCTGTACAAGAAATTAGAGATATTGATCAAACAGTTCCATATGATTTCCTNGAGCAAATAAATAATCGCTCGAATAATACTTGGGATATGTTACTTAGTGAAAGAAGTGGTCAACAAGAAGATGATACATATCANGAGCAATATGCATACTATTACAATAAGACAGTATTTTCTCCAATTAACGGTTCATTGTACAATGATTCAGAAAATGATCTCTTTCAAAAAGAACCTTATTTAGGAAGTTTTCAATTATTGAATGCAAGTGGTAATTCATCCGGATTTGATTTTACCTTGATTACAATTCACACCAAACCTGCAACTGCCCTAGATGAAATAAATGCACTACATACCGTGGTTCAAGATTATCAAATTCAACATCCACTAGAGACTGATATTGTTGTTCTAGGTGATTTTAATGCCGGCTGTAGTTATGTTTCTCCAGAAGAATTATGGCAATCCCCAATGAGAGATTCAAACTATACTTGGTTAGTTCCAGATTCCGCAGATACAACCGTAGCATCAGCAGATTGCGCCTATGACCGGATTGTTACAACCGGTGATTTAAGCGGGCGTTTAGTGGGGAGTTGGGGGGTTGATTCTTCGTCTTTCAGTTCCTCAAATGTATCGGATCATTATCCAGTATGGTTTGACCTTTATCGGTGATTAGATACTTCGTAATCTTCCGCCATCGACTGCCAAAGATATACCTCTGATTCCACCAGAAGCAGGCATTGATAAAAATACAATAGCAGAAGCGGTTTCTAGAGGATTTATCAATCGACCAATAGGGACTTGGTCAATCCATGAATCATGAATATCTTGCTGGCTTTTTCCGGTTCTTTCATGAATTGAATTTGCTAAACTCCCTAATCTTTCAGTATCGGTAAATCCGGGTAATACATTGTTAATAGTAATGCAAGGGTCTAATTCTCGCGATAGAGATTTAGCCCAAGAAGCCATAGCTCCTCGTAGTGTATTGGATAGGCCAATATTTGGAATCGGTTCTTTGACAGAGGTGGAAATAATTTGTATTATTCTACCATAGTTTTGACTGACCATGTGAGGTGCGAGTTTCTGAACCAAAATGTGTGATGCGTGTAAGTGTCTCTTGAATGGAGCCTCAAAATCACTAATATTATTCGATAACAATGGACCACCTGGCGGACCTCCTGAATTATTTACTAAGATATGAACTGGTCCTTGTTGAGATAAAATTACGTCAACTTTACCATCTAATGATTCAGAATCTTCTAAGTCTATTACATACATCTGGTGATTGCCATTACCGAGTTGATTTAGTTGAGACAATAGTTCCTCTAAAGCCTCTTCGTTGCGCGCACAAATACTGACATTGGCACCCGCCTTTGCCATCATTTTGGCAGTAGCAGAACCGATTCCTTTACTGGCTCCGCAAATTAAAGCATGCTTTCCATGTAACGAATTTTCAGCATAAGGGAAATCAGCACCCAGTAGTTCCATGAAATACGCCAAGAGGTCTTCCATGATAGGTATTCGCATCAAAGCCAATCAAGAATTGCATTTAATTGAACAAGCCAATCATCACTTGCTACATCGATTATTGAAAAATGATCTCCAGGCAACCACAACTTCTGAACATCTGCTCCCTTTGCTTTCATCACTCTAGTATAGGTTTCAGATTGATCATGTGGTACTTCATCATCTTGCTCACCATGAATTATTAGTACGGGTGAAATTGGAGGATTATCTACTGGGTTAAGTTGTGACCAAAGCTTGGGGTTTTCTTCTGGTAGGCAACCTAGCCAACGTCTAACAGCATCTCCATCATCGGATAATTTTGCATTGTGTGATGAGATTAAATCAGTAATTGGTGCTTGAGCAATTGCAAGCCATGGTTTTCTTTCAGCCTTAGATGCTAGAATGAGTGCTAACTGCCCTCCGGCTGAATGTCCAAGAACCATTGAGCGGGTAATATCAATTCCAGGCAGTAAAGCCAATTGCCCCCATGCACGCATCACATCAGATAGAGTATCCATCCAGACACCTTCATCGTCCTCACTCCACCTCTTAAATTCAATATTCCATGCAGCAACACCAGCCTCAGCCAAATCTTGAGCAATAGGTTTCATCAATTCTGAATCATATTTTTCTTTCCAAAAACCTCCATGTATCAACATAATACATGGAATTCCTACGTCTTTCTGGTATGGCGAAGGGTCATCAGGCATGTACAAGTCAGCATATTGCCAACTTTCAGCCCCCCACTGCATACGGTCAACCGCCATAACAAATCCTNGTACTCGTTATCTATCACACTTACTCTAGTGTAACTAACCTTTGAAGAGTAGAACTTTCTCCGAGATTTATGGCCAATCCTTTAGATGTAAGATTTGAGACTATGGAAGGAACTGAGACAACTCTCAGAGAAATAGGGAATTCTAACACTAGTAAATGGATAGTTGTAAATGTTGCAAGTGCTTGTGGTTTTACACGTCAATACGCTCAATTGCAAGAAATTTCTCAACAAGATGAAATTCAAGTTGTCGGGTTTCCATGTAACCAGTTTGGTGGTCAAGAACCAGGTAGTCATGAAGAAATATGTGATTTTACCTCTAGCAAATACGGCGTAGATTTCCCATTGATGGCTAAATTAGAAGTCAAGGGNGAAAATCAACATCCCCTATTTGAGNTATTGACTAAATCGACCGGTGANGATGGAAAAACAGGAGATATACGTTGGAATTTTGAGAAGTTTGTAATTTCCAAAGACGGAGATGTAAGCCGATATTCATCGGGAGAATCTCCGCTGGATATAATTTAGTTAATCTAAGGACTTACACGCTTGCGGTCTCTTGGGAACAGAACAGTTTCTCGAACATTTCTAGAACCGGTTAGTTTCATCAATATTCTTTCTACTCCAAGTCCCCATCCAGCGTGAGGCGGGACTCCATGTCTAAATCCTGCAACATAGAATTCGAACTCTTCTGGGTCGAGGTCCATGTCCTTTAGATTTTCAATTAGTACATCCATTCGATGTTCTCTTTGCCCTCCAGATGTCAATTCATCTCTACCAAAGTTAAGGTCGAATCCTCGGCTGAGTTGTTTTCCAGTCGAACCTATTTCACCTTCAACTTGGTGGATGTAGAATGGTTTTAGATCCATTGGCCACTTAGGTAAGAAGTAAAACTGAGGTAAATCTTCTGCTAATAAATCTGAATTTTCAGCATCTATGTCATCGCCCCATTCGATTTTTCCTCCTTTCTTTTTGATGATATCNATTGCATCACAATATGAAACTCTAGGGAATGGNAANTCAGGAACAATCACTTCAATTGGTCCTTCGCCTTGAGTTTCTCTGAATTGATTGATTGTATCAATGTGTTTTTGCGATTCTTCATCCTTAGAAATCGAACTCCACATATGATGAATCATTCTTTCCAAAACACCCATCACATCGTCATCAGTNGCCCATGANCATTCAATATCAAAAGAAATAAATTCATTCAAATGTCTATATGTGTCATGCTTTTCCGCTCTAAAAGCAGGTCCAATTTCAAATACTCTTTCAAGTCCACCAGACATACAAAGTTGCTTGAAAAGTTGTGGTGATTGATTTAGNTATGCAGGAGTATCGAAATATTTCATTGGAAATAGGTCGGTTCCACCTTCAGTAGCAGTTGCTACAATTTTTGGAGTATGAGTTTCGAAGAAGCCTTCATTGATNAAAGCCTCTCTACCGAATTGCAGTACCTTTCCTCTAAGCCTAAACATTGCAGCAACATGTGCTCTTCTTAAATCCAAAAATCTGTTATCGAGTCTAGTATCTAAGGCAACNTGNACAGTATCAGTAACTCCAAGAGGCAAAGGTGCNTCAGCCTTAGCAATTACATTGACAGAATTAGCTACTACTTCGTAGGCAGGTGGTGGAGTAGGTTCGCCATCTTTGACCTTAGGCGGTCTTTTCTCTGATACAATTCCCGTGAATTGTAGAGTAGATTCACGAGTCATTCTCTGTACCATGTCAAGACTTTCTTCTCCTATATTATCCGATTTTAGGAAAATTTGTGTTGTTCCTGTTCCGTCTCTCAAATCGACAAAACATATTGCTCCTTTACCTCTGTTAGCTTCCATGAAACCTGCAACGGTAACTTCTTGGCCGACAAGTTCAGCACCATCAGATTGAATTTCTCCTAGCGTGTGAGTTCTGTATGCGGTTGCAACATAAGTGGTCATGTGTGGGCGGAGACGGTTTAGAACATCAAGCATTCGTTTGTATTATGATAATATATTTAAGATTAAAAAGGAAACTTTGACTTAATTATGACTTTAAAGAATATTTTTTGCACCATTGAGGCGATTTATTCATAAATGGTTGATTAAGCGGTCCAAATATGACGAATATACTATTTTCATCAGAATCTGTAACCAGCGGGCATCCAGATAAACTGTGTGACGCCATCTCAGATGCGATTGTAGATGCCTGTTTGGCTATTGATTCAAATGCCAGAGTTGCTGTTGAAACTTGCGTCAAGGGCAAGGAAGAAAAAGGCNTGATTGTATTGGCAGGTGAAGTTTCTCTNAACGGTNAAACACCTGATTATGAATCGATTGCTAGANAAGCAGGTGCAGCAATTGGCTACGTGTCNCATAGTATTGGTATGGATGCNACAGATTCACANTTATGTGATGTCCAAGTTCATATTACTACACAATCTGCAAATATTGCTCAAGGTGTCAATAAGGATGGTTTGAACCAAGGTGCTGGAGATCAAGGCATGATGTTCGGATATGCCTGTAATGAAACNGAGANCTATGAAGGTTTGAAAGGTCGCTATTTCCCTCTTGCTGCTGCTTTGTCACAAAGGCTAACTCGTAGACTGACAACCGTAAGAGAACAAGGAATACTTCCATGGTCTAGGCCTGATGGTAAATCACAAGTAACTGTAGANTATAATTCGGATGGAAGTATTTCGAGAGTTCACACAGTGGTAATTGCTATTCAGCATGATGATAAATTGAAGGACCAGTTTGATGGCTCTGAAGAGAGAGAATTAGATTATGTAAGACAACAAATCAAAGAGCATGTTGTTGAAAAATCAATACCAAGTGAATTATTAGATGATAANTACAAACTTGTTGTTAACGGAACNGGGAGGTTTGCTGACCCAGGTGGTCCATATGCAGATGCTGGGTTAACNGGTCGGAAAATAATAGTCGATACCTATGGAGGAATGGGCCGCCATGGAGGGGGAGCATTTTCTGGTAAAGATCCTTCAAAGGTAGATAGATCTGCAGCNTANGCTTCAAGATGGGCGGCAAAACATGTTGTTGCTGCAGGTCTTGCAGATAGGTGTGAGATACAATTAGCTTATGTCATCGGTGTTGCAGAACCTGTCAGCGTAAGAGTAGAAACATTTGGNACCTCAANNGAATCAGAGGCTGAGATCGCAAGAAGAGTTAACNAAACCTTTGATTTTAGACCTGGTGCAATTTCACGTGATCTTAACCTGCAGAGACCGATTTATTCAGTTACTGCTGCTGGAGGTCACTTCGGCCGTAATGTTGGTCCTTCGGGTGAATTNCCTTGGGAGCAAATAGATTCTTCAAGAATCCAATCTTTGCAGCAGGGATGAACTATTTTTAGCAANNATATACNCTAAAAGCCGATTCACTCAAGAGGGATGTGCTACTGGCTTGACTTGGTCTTATGTCAAAACCTGCTANCCATGCTCTTTCATTTGTAGCGATTTTGCTGTTTGCAAGTTTATCGCCGTTGGCATTTGTAGCATCTGCTCACCCTTCTATTGAACTTTCATTAGACAAATCTCATGTCGTAATTCAGGAAGGTTATTCAGACAATGTCACTCTTACTATACACAATAATGGTACATCAATTGAATCGTATAACGTAACTTTAGATTTGANAAATTTACCGAGTGTTTGGAATGTCACTTCAGTTAACGAAACAGTNGACAATGTTCTGCCNACTTTTTCNGCAGACACTTCTTTCATAGTTAGATTAGATGCTGGTGCGATTCCTAGTGATAGCGGTTCATTTGATATTATTATCACAGAACCTGATGGGGATGTTTCATCAAATATCACTGTATATGTTTCAGTCGAACCATCGTATGCAACATCAGTTTCTTTTAATTCGATGAATGGGCCACTTCAACAGATGAGTGCTGGGACTTCAATGAACTACACAGTGGATGTTTGGAACGATGGAAATATCGAAGATACAATCTTACTAGANGTCGATGTTGAACCTGACCTTGCAGCATTTTGGAATGGATGGAGTAACAATACAGGAGGAAATAACTCCGGTGGTGGAAATGGCACAGGAAATAATTCTGAAGACAACGGAAGTGGTAACAATTCAGGTGGTAATAACTCAGGAGGAAATAACTCCGGTGGTGGAAATGGCACAGGAAATAATTCTGGAGGTAATAATACAGGAGGAAATAACTCCAACAATAATTCAGGTAGTAGTTATCCCGCNAATATCTTGATGCTTGGAAATAGTTACATTTACACTAATAATATCGACCAATTGCTTCATGATATGCTTAATGTTACAGGACAGCATAACAATACTGAATCGCTTACTGGTGGTGGAATGAGATTATCTCAACATTGGGATAATGTCAATACATCGGGTAATTCATGGAATACGACTCTTCGAGAAAATAATGAAGAATGGGACTATGTCATATTACATGACCAAAGCCAGATTCCAGGATTTTATCGAACCAGTCCTGATTGGATTGATAGTAAAAATGCTGCAGTAAATCTGTCAGAAGCGATTGAAGATGAGAATTCTGAGGCCATTTTAATGATGACCTGGGGACGTAGAAATGGTGATATGAATAATCCGCTAATATACGGCAATTTCACTATGATGCAGGATAGACTGGAACAAGGATACATCGATTTCCGAGATAATATGACCACTCCTTCACGTGANGTGTGGATNGCTCCTGTAGGGCTTGCATTCAAACACATCCATGATAAAATCAACCTGACTGGAGTTGACCCAACCCTTTCAGGAAGCACTTTCTTTGACCTATACACTAGTGATGGAAGTCATCCGTCTCTTTCGGGAAGTTATCTTGCTGCATGTGTTTTGTTTGCCACAATGACAGGTGATTCACCAGTTGGCTCCAATGATACAATATCACTATCTTCTAGCCTTAAATTAGAACTTCAGCAGGCTGCTGCTGCCACGGTATTCAACGAAACCTCGCATCTAAATTATCCTTGGCAGAACTCTGGTTCAAGTATTGGTCCAACAAGCCAGTCAAATAGAGCAATACCTCCAGGTTGGAGTGTTTTATTCAACAATTCCCAACTNACTGATGTACCTGCCTCTTCACATGTACAAACAACCATCCAAGTTTCTATTCCTAGTGACGCAACACCAGGATTTTATGGATTCAATCTTTATTCAGCATCAACCAAAGGTAACGTTTCAAGTTATTCTACAATGGTGATTGAAGTTGTTGCGGAGAATAATATTTCAGCAGTTTTCCTTGACCAAGACTCTGATTTTATACCAGGTATGACAACGCAGTCATCTATTCAAGTTACCAACTTAGGAAATGCTGAATTAGACGTTGATTGGAATATTGAGGTTCTTAGTGGGCCATGTAATATCTCATTGATCTCAACATCTAGTAATAATTTCGCACCTGATGATGTTGTTGATTTAGATATTCAAGTAATTGTTGACTCGCAATCCACCAGTGATGATGAATGTATTTCTAGGCTAATTGGAGTAGCATCTCTTGGGGAACAGCAGTATATTTCTCCTAATTTTGATTTCACAATTGGAATAGATGAAAAAGTAGAATTTGAATTGACAGGCCCTGTAGGTTCTGTCACAGTAACGCCTGGCACCCCAGCCTCTTATCAGCTAAGATTGAATAACACTGGTAGTGAACAAGTCGAGTACTTCCTAGATATCGGTTCAACTACTGGATTAACTACTGCTCTTTCATCCNCTAGTGGAGTTGTTGTTGATGCAGGTTCTGTTGGAGTCTGGAATTTGACAACAGATTCTGATGCTGGAATGGTTGGAGAATATAATCAAATCTTTAGTGTCACATATGGTGACTTTACCGAAGAACTAACTCTTGTAATCGAAGTCGATGAAGTGCCCTTAGTATCTCTAAGTGGACCTCTTGATGGAAGGATTTCAATAATTCCAGGTGAGTCTTCATCAATCGATTTAGAATTATCAAATATTGGTACTCAAGATTTGAATCTGTCCGCTACAGTTTCGGGCCTGCCTACTGGCGCTCAGGTAACTTTCGATCCTACAGTTGCTGAATTGGTACCTGGGCAATCTATTACTATCAACATGACTATTGCACTGATATCAACCTCTAGTTCCGGNGTCCACTCAATTACAGTTAACTACGGTTCAGTAAATGCTTCGGCTTCGCTAAACTTAGAATTACAGATTGCTGANAGTGTTGGATTAACAGTCAATTCAGTTACCAGTAGTATTTCTGCTGGCCCACTTAGTAGCGTTGATTATACCTTTGAAGTCACAAATTTAGGCTCTTCACAAGATACTTATTTCATCGAACTTGGTTATGATAATTCTAACAATGCTTCGACTTGGTATGAAATNATTCTATCAACTACATCCGTGAATCTAGATCCATCAAGTACTGAGGCAATATCAGTTTCAATAAGGGAAAGATCAACAGGAGCACCAAGTAACGGAGTTACTGTTAACATAATAGTAACCTCAACTAACGATGAGACAGTTTCTGATTATAACACATTCAACATTATCCCAATTCAAGCAAGTGCNCAATTGACAATTCTAGAAGATTATGATGGTGCTAAACCAGGAGAAAGTGTTTCTGGTACTGTAATTGTCACCAATACTGGTTCAGGTATTGATCAATTTTTACTTTCAACACCTGGTAGTAATTGTGGTTTATCAGAAATATTTACTCTGGATGCAGGGTCTTCATCACAATCTTTTTCCTGGTCTTGCCAAGTTGATAATGAATCCACTTTTGGGTATGAATCAATAACCTTTAGAGTAACCAGCGGTGCAAGAACTACCTATGTCCTAGAAGAGGTTGCTACGTACTTAGTAGAGCCAACATGGGGTGATTCTGGAATAGTTGACTTGAGTTTTGGAACAAACTATCTTTCAATGTCCTCATCGGGCGGTTCATCCACTTCATTTACAATTAAGAATTTAGCAAATGCACCNGTTACTGGCACACTATTTATTCTTGGAAATGATGACTCAATTTTTGATTCTAGTTTGACTCAAATAAATAGCAATGTTTCAATGAATACTTTCGATTTGGGCAGTGGAGAATCTATTGTGTATGAATTAGTTCTCAATTCTAGAATCACAGAATCAGCCTCTGCAAGTATAGTAATTTCAGCTAGTGTTGAAATTGATGGTTCTTCCTATCCTGCAGAGTCAAATAATCTATCAGTTGAAATCGAAGGTCCTGAATTACCTCCTCAAGGTGTTGATCTACTGTTTGGTATATCCCTGGATAAATCTCAAACAATTTATACAATGTTCGGGGGATGGGTATTTGCAGTACTCCTTCTATTCTTGATGAATACATTACGTAAACGTCGTAAAGCCAAGTCTACCACCTCTTTAGAATCTTCAGATGATATCGATGAGCAAGATGTTAAAAAACAGAAACCGAAGAAAGAAAAGGAAGTCAAAGCTCATACATTAGGTAAAAATGAATGTAGNATGAGTTCAGATAACAAAGTAACTTGTCCTTCTTGCGAAGCAAGACTTGGAGTTCCAAGAGGTAGTGTACCACCTTTCAAGTTCACATGCCCTAAGTGTGATACTAAGATTAGAGTTGTTGAAAGCCAAAAATTCTAATCTTGCTTTCTCGTTGCTATCAATAGAAATGCAGTATGTCCAAATGGGCCGTTTACAGGGCGCATTCCACCCCTAGATGCTCGACCCCATGGTCTTTCGATTAATTCTCCTGCCCATTCGACCACTAACCCATTATCCTCACATGCCTGCCATGACGACTCAACCTGGCTGGTAACAGGGCAGTAGCAACATAATCTTCCACCAATGTTCAAAAGTCCAGCAACTGCATCAATGGCTGGTTTGTGTTGAGGTAGATCTAAGATTATTGAATCAAAATTTGATTTAATCTGTTTAATTTGGTCTACTACTTCTTCGATATTTCCAGTTACATGATGATGTGATGGAAATTCATTAAGACAAGATTCAGCCCTTCTTAGATTTTCAAGTCCAACCTTAGCATGTTCTTCTCTCGGCTCGACAGTTACGTGAATTCCACTATTTCCAATAACATTGGCAATATGTAGAGATAGGCCACCACTTCCTAGACCAGCCTCTAATACTGAGTGGCCTGAACCAATGCCCATTTTTGCAATCATCATTCCTGCATCTTTAGCACTGATAGTTTGTGCTCGTCTAACCATGGATTTACTGAGTTCTGGAAGTCTACTTGGTAAGCGTTTGAATGACTTATGTCCCAGTTGAATTGAATCTCCAACCTGTAATTCATTTAGCATCTCATGTGGATTTAATACCCCTATGCCTTTCACTTTGTGCATTTTATCGATTAATTCGACAAGATATGTTTTGCCATCTTCTTCTTCTAAAGCCACCCAAGAATTGTCGCCCATGTTGTTCCTAAGTGTACTTTTGATACAATCTTTTTTGTCTAGATAAATTTTTCATCAATACGATAAATAAACCGGAAATAGAGGGTTTCATATACTGACTGGTGATAGGTAAAAACATGAAGATGTCCGCNCGCGCATTGTCAATACTAATCGTCGCCATTTTTATTGGAAGTATTTTGACTTCTTTAACTGGTGATTTAAANAAAAAAGAACAGNTAGAACTGCAAGACTCAGNAGTAGTGTTTGAGGCAACTTCTCCTGGGCATAATGTGTTTTTACAATACATCTCTTCAGATAATTGCTATTATTGTTACACATCCGGTGGAGGTTCAGAATCTGCTCATAACCTAAAAATGTCAAATCCTGATGAATTCGTCTACATTACTTACAGTTCTTCCAACTTCGGAGCTACTAATGATGCGCGTTCAGGAAATGTAGCACCAATCTATGCCATGAACCATCTTGGTGAAAGCGGAGGAGCACCTACTGGATACATGGGTGATTCTGACCCTGAAATCAGTGGAAGTGATGGACAAGGCACAAGATATGATTCNACATTCTCTTCTGGCGGTTATATGGCTTCCTCAGTTAATGATTATCAAATCAATGTTATGCAGGCAGTCAANCCTTCGAATAGTAANAATGTNGATATTACAATGGAGGCAAGTTATATTGGCTCTGGAACTGCTCCATCATCAACAGTTCTGTACGCTGCCGTAACTGAAGAAAAGTGTGCCTACACATACGGTGATGGCACCTATGCTCACAATTGCTGGAGAGCATGGCTTCTGAATGGTAATTCCTATGCTACCTCATCAGGCGTTACTGGTGGAGGAACTGGATTTGTAAACATGGACCTTACAAAAGGCCCACACTCTGAGACATGGACAGTACCTGCTAGTTTAGCCAGAGCACGTGACGGACAATCTGGAATAAACAATATGCTGACAATTGGAGCAATATATGATTCTTGGAGTACAACTTCTCACAATGCGAATGTCTTTGCAGTATCAGATAGTTCCATGGGTCCAAAAATGGATTTGGCGGTATTTGACGTAAGTTTGTCTAATCCATCATCTTCTGATGGTTATATCAACGGCGATCAAGTTACAGTAACTGCAACAGCAAAGAATGTAGGCGGTTTGGATTATACCGATGGAGGAACGTTGGAAATAGTATACTTAGATACTGGAAATCCAATTGTGGTTGGTTCGAAATCCCTGACCAATTTAGTTACACAAGCTACAATGTCTCATTCTGCGGTAGTAGACACATCATCGATGCCTACAAATGCTTGGAAAACTAGTTTTGGTGCTAGACTTACAGGCCTAACTGGAGATGGTTTGGTTAGTAATAATCTAAAAGTTGAAGATTTAAATCATGATAGACCACCTTTGGCTAAACAAGCAACTGTTAGTGGAAACAATGTCATCGAGAGAGGTTCAATTTTCAATGTAATCGCCAAAGGTGCAGCCGATGATAATGTCGACACTATTGATACAATGACATTTGAACTCGAAGTTTCTCCTGCTGGCCTTAATCAATGGGATGGTTCAATTGATAGTGGTGGAAANGTCATTGTCAATGCNGGAACAACCAANGANGGTAGAGAATATGTTATGACTCCANTTATGGAAATGGTTTCTGGCTGGTATGACTTGCGTTCTAGAACTTTAGATGGAAGAGGTCAAACCAGTGATTGGAGAGTTACTTCCAACGCTTTCGAACTTGCAAATGGAATCCCTCAAGTTTTCGCTGAGGAAATAGGTTCTGTATTTTGTGATGAATTAACCTCGATTGATTTGACGAACCATGTTAATGATCCTGAAACACCACTTTCGGATTTAATTATTGATTCTGACCATCCGTCATTCATTTCTTGGAATCCTAGCACTACATCGATAGATGTCCAATTTGCTTACAATGAAGTTCAAGGTTGCCCTATCGGAACAAAGAGTATNTTGATTACTATGGATGATGGTGGAGATTACTCATCTCAAGGAGTTTTACCTTCAGGTACTTTGAAGTTTAATGTAATTGAGAATGGCCAACCAAGGTGGAACGGTCTTCCAACNCAAGTAGTAGATGAACAAGGACCTGATAATGATGGAACCTTGATGTTACTTCCATTTGTATTTGATACAGATTCTAATGGACAATCTTCGGATTCGTCTTTACTAACNTTCTCGGTGGTTGGAAACACAAATCCAGAAATAATCACTACCACTTTGATTGGCTCTGTTCTTGGTTTTGAGTCTGCAAATGATGATGCTAATGGTCAATCAACAGTTACAGTAAGAGCCTGTGATACAGACCAAGAATGTTCTGACCAGTCAGTCATTATCCAAATCAATCCTATTAATGATGCACCTAGAATGGATAATTCGGGATTAGAATCGATTTCTTTGAAAGTAAATACTCAGATGTCNATTGACCTTTCCTCAAGAATTACTGATGTGGATGATTCAAGTGATAAGATTACAATTTTAGTTTCTTCTAGTGTTCCAGGAAGCGCTCAATACATTCGTTCTTCGGGAATGCTGAATCTTCAGTTTAGTGAAGTTGGAAACCATATCGTTACAATAGAAGTTAGGGATACTTATGATTCAAACCAATTTGATTTGATGGTTGAAGTATTTGATTCGGTTCCATTTANTATTTCTAAGACCGACTCTCAGTCTGCTCATATGATTGTTTCAGTCAGCGACTTATTCATTTCACAAACCCCGAATATAGACATGCAATTATCTAATAGTGCACCAACTTTCACATCGATATCTGTCATATGGACAATTTGCGGTGGAGGAGTATGTGATGGTGCTTGGACTTATGATTTAGAAGTTTCAAAATCTGCTTCAGGCTGGCAGACTCCTCTTGACATACTCCTAATTGGTGGTGAAGAAGGTGAATTGGCTAGGCCTAATGGGTTCAATGAAATGGACTACTTTACTCTCAGTATCAATGCAGTCGATAGCGATTCTAACAACTACAAAACACAATCTCCGGTTAGATGGGATGTAACTCAATCTTTACCGAAGCCTGCAGATATGGATGATGAAACCTTGACAAACAGAATATCTGTTCTTGAGCAAAGAATTGAGACAATTGAATCACAGATTGAATCTGAAACTGGCGATACCAGTAATCTTGAAGTCCAGTTATCTAATTTACAAACTGAATATGATGAAGCATGTAACGATCCAAGAGTTCAATGTACTTCTGAATCGACTGGTTCGAGTTCTGCAGATGGATCATCAGGTACAGATAATACAATTATGATTATTGGAATTATTGGTGCTGTTNTCATCTTAGCATTATTAGGTGGATTATTCTTGATGCGTGGAAATAGAACACAAGAATCACTGGAAGGATTCCAATGGGCTGATACTACTTTACCAGCCAGAGATATGGTTGCTAACTCAATGTATGGTGGGACACAGCAAATGTTCCAACAACCACTGCAAACCCCACAACCAACTCANAACCCTGCATATGCTGCTGCTTACCACCAACCTGCTCCTGTGCCAGNTCAACCTGTTGCTCCAATAATTCCNGCAGCAGGACCGCCGCTACCACCAGGTGGACTTCCATCTGGATGGACTATGGAACAGTGGAATTACTATGGTCAACAGTATCTAGACCGTATGAATAACCAATGAGGTTCGAGATTTTCGATTATTTTTGTATTGTAAACCCCTAAAGGGGAGTAGTGTGGAGGGGTAATTGTGTCGGATGATTCTGTGAACGAGGCTGAGGGTGCTGGCGAAGAGGAAGTCACAGTTTGGGCTCCTGAACCAACCGGTACTGATGAAGTTCTNCAACAAAGCGTTGAGGAATGGATTAGTTCAGTTAATTTCGAAACTACTGAAGATGTTCCAATCCCCGAAAATTTGGTTGACCAAGTAATTGGTCAAGAAGCTGGGTCAGTAGTAATCAGGAAAGCAGCTGAACAAAGAAGGCACATGCTGATGATTGGAGACCCAGGAACTGGAAAGTCAATGCTAGCAAGGTCNATGACCGATTTACTTCCAAGAGATGTTTTGGAAGATGTTCTAGTTTATCCTAATGAGGATGATGAAAACGAACCTAGAGTTAGATGNGTTCCTGCTTCACGTGGAGATAGAATTGTAAAGATGCAAAAAGAAGCAATTAAGCAGCAAAGAGAAAGATCTCAAAAGATGCTTTTAATCGCTTTTGCCGCTATTGGTTTTCTTCTAATCATTGCTACACTTCAAAGTGGAGATATCATAACATTACTTTTCGGAGGATTCCTNTTGATGTTTGGATATATGTTTATTCGTGGCCGATTAGGTGCTTCTGATGAAAGTAGAATCCCTAAGGTTTTGGTTAAGCATGACCCTAATGAATTACCACCCTTTGTCGATGCTACCGCTACNCTGTCGGGTTCTTTACTCGGCGATGTACGTCACGACCCATTCCAATCTGGTGGAATGGAAACTCCAGCTCANGATAGAGTAGAACCAGGTGCAATACACCGTGCTCACAAAGGAGTGCTATACATTGATGAAGTAAACTTGCTTAGATTAGAAGAGCAACAGGCATTACTAACAGCTATGCAAGAAAGAGCATTCCCAATTTCTGGTCGTTCTGAAAGATCGTCTGGAGCACTTACTAAGACAGAACCTGTTCCTTGTGATTTCATTTTAATCGCAGCAGGTAACTTAGATGCAATTCAGGGGATGCATCCTGCTTTGCGAAGTAGAATTAGAGGATATGGATATGAAGTTTATGTCAACTCTGAGATGCCTGANACATCTAAAAACCGTCGTAGATTAATNCGNTTTATTGCTCAAGAAGTAACTCGTGATATGGGGACTTCTAGAGAGATACCTCACTTTGAGAAGAGTGCAGTATCTATGATTCTCAGGGAAGCACAAAGAAGAGCTGGGCGCAGAGGAAAACTATCTCTACGCCTTCGTGAACTTGGAGGTTTAGTTAGAATCGCTGGCGATTTAGCAGGAGAAGAAGGTTCCGCTTATACTACTGCAGCCCACGTACTAGGTGCAAGGAATATTGCTAAGCCTNTAGAGCAACAAGTTGCTGATAGAATGATTGAGAGAAGAAGAGATTATTCATTAATTGTTAATTCAGGCGAAAGAATCGGTAGAGTAAATGGTCTAGCGGTCCTTGGTGCTAATTCTGGTCTCTCTGATTTTAGTGGAATTATGCTCCCAGTTGAGGCACTTGTAACACCTTCACAGGGTGGTGGTGGAAAGATTCACGCTACTGGAGGTTTGTCAGATTTAGCCAAGGAAAGCGTAACCAATGTTAGCGCTGTAATCAAGAAATTAACTGGAAAAGATATTTCTGATTATGATATTCATATTCAGTTTGTTGATACTCATGGTGTTGATGGAGATTCAGCNTCAATAACTATTGCTACAGCAGTNATTTCTGCTCTAGAGGACATCCCGATTCGTCAAGACTTGGCNATGACAGGTTCATTGTCTGTTCGTGGTGAAGTNTTACCGATTGGTGGNGTTACAGCAAAGATTGAGGCAGCAGCAGGCTCAGGTATCAAGAAAGTGATAGTTCCAAGATCTAATATGCAAGATGTTCTTTTGGATGACAAGTACAAGGATATGGTTGAGGTTGTTGCTGTAGATTCTCTTGATGAAGTAATGAAGCATGCATTGATCAAGCACGAGCACAAGGAAAGTCTTGTCGAAAGACTAAGTTCAGTAATCGATATTTTAACTCCTGAAGTCAGTAACAAGTCTCCATCAGCATGATTCAATTGAATCAAACTGGTAACCAAAAATGGAGATATACGCATGACTGGGAACAAGAATGACGCTACTAAAGGCGCATTGTTTGTACTATTCATGGTTACCATGATCGATATGATTGGTTTTGGAATAGTAATTCCCTTTTTGACCTATCTCGTTGAAGATTTAGCAGCTGCTGATGGTATTACAGAAGTCGGCCTTTGGGTTGGATTATTAATGACTTCATACTCTGCAGCTCAGTTTTTATTCTCGCCATTTTGGGGTACTATTTCTGACCGAATTGGTCGTAGGCCAGTTCTCATGATAGGTCTAATTGGGAATACAGTTTTTTTCACCATGTTTGGATTAGCGAATACACTGTTAATTGCCTTATTAGCACGATTTCTTGCAGGTGTATTTAACGGAAATCTGGCAGTTGCAAAAGCCTATATCGGCGATGTAAGTACTCCAAGTCAACTAACATCAAGAATGGGCATCATTGGTGCAGCTTTTGGTCTTGGATTCACAATTGGGCCCTTTATTGGCGGGGAATTGTCTAATCCAGCAGCAAGGTGGGAAATTTTTGTAGATACAATCTTTGATACTTATCCATATCTACTTCCGTGTATTGCAGCAGGTGCTTTGTCTCTAGTATCACTTATTTTTGCCTATTTCAAATTACCAGAATCATTGCCTAAATCAAAGCGATCCAATTTTGATAGCGTAGGTTGGTCNTCACGAATAGGTAATTCAGTGAAACAATCTTTTTCGATGCTAAATANTGGCTTAATTTCAGTTATTATTTGGGTAAAAATGCTGTTTATTTTCGGATTCACTATTATGCATGCTGTATTCATTTTGTATACAGGGATGGATATTGATGCAGGTGGACTTAGTTATAATGAAGCACAGAATGGTCGTTTATTCGCCATNATAGGTATAACTGGAATCATTACTCAAGGAGTCTTAATTGGTCCATTATCCAAGCGCTTTGGTCCAGCTAGATTGTTACCAATATCTTGTCTTTTATGTGGCTTAGGACTTGTTCTCATCCCGTATACTCAAGCTGACTGGGCTTTTGCTTACTTATTTGCAGTAGTAATTCTTATTTCAGTTGGAAATGGTATTTTCCAACCCTCNTCNTCATCATTGCTAACTACAACTGCTAAGCAAAACGGAATAAATCTTGGTGTTGTGATGGGGGCTCAAGAATCTGTTAGTTCATTTGCTCGAATAATCGGACCATTAACNGGTGGAATTGTTTGGACATTAACCGTATCAAGGAAATGGCCACTTGATTATCACACTGCGTTTTTATTATGCGGTATTTTAATGGCTATGGCAGCCTTACTATCGCTGAAAATACCACATCAGAAAGAACAGATTCAATCAGAAGAGTGATCAAAGAACTTCAGTGAGAATTTTTTCTAATTCTGTATTAATCATCAAAATCAAAGTACCGAATTCTGGTGGAATATTTGGGTCCTCATACAGTTCTTCAAGTTTAGATTGAGACATAGCAATACGAACATCGAGTTTTTTTGCTTTATTCAAAAGCCATTGTTCACAGGCTTCTTTTGCCTGTCTTCTAATATTTCTNGGAACCTTAGGGTCATCAATTTGATTGATTACTGTAGCAACTTGTTGTAATCGAGTTTCGACATCCATGTAAACACCTCAATCCTCACTAAACTAACCTGTACGGTGGCCGTCTTTAAGTTCATTGCCGACTAGGGCGCTCTATGGGCCTAACCTCAGAGGATGTTCTTGGGTGGACTAGAGTTGGTGTTTTACTACTTGTAATGGGTTGGGCTGCATGGATGGATAACAAGGAACGTAGAGTACCAAATGAACACTGGATGGTATGGGTCAAACCTGCTCTATTCATTTGGGCTCTTGATTTAATGGCACAAAATGCAGATTGGAGTATCTATCTTACTGCATCTGCAGTTGTTGCTTATGCTTCTACAGCAATAATTGGCAGACCAACTTTTAGTGACGTTTTAGCAGGGAGTAAAATCGATATTATTGTCAGTCTTTGGTATTTGATTTCTTTAGGAGGTATAATTGGTGGTGCTATGAAATACGGGGATGTCAGCCCTATTGATGTTCTAATTGGAAATAGCACTGGCAATACTTCTCTATGGTGGAGCACTTTGTCTGTATTACTAACGATTTTAATCATCGATTTNGCATGGAGATTTAGACTGATTCATGGTGGTGCAGATGCTAAGGCATTAATGCTNGTAGCAATNTTNATNCCTAATTGGAATACGATGCCTTTGATTTCTGATAATACCCTTGATTCAGTAGTCGCATTACCTCCTGCACTTGCTTTACTTATGTGGGGAGGNCTAACATTTTTATTGATTCCAGTTGTGTTATTTATCAANAACCTCTATCATTCGAATATTTCATCAATTTCTGATCTTAGATTATCTTGGCATGCTAGTAAAATGAAGTTAGAAAAAGTATTTGACAGTCACGTGTGGTTGTTAACTTCAGTAATGGACTTGCCAGATGGTAGCTCAAAGGTTTACCATAAGTCACGAGCACCACGGAGAACTCCATCCGATGAACAGTTACAATTAGCCATCAAGAAATTGGAAGAGCATAATGTTGATGAGGTTTGGATTAGTTACAAACTTCCATTACTGGTTTTTCTATTCCCAGTCATAATACCGATGGCATTATTTGGAGATCCAATCTCATTTATCATGCCAATGATTGGATTATAATTTGANAGATCANATACCCTTTCTCTCAACATTCTTTGGTCTNAGGCCCTTGTATCCACATTTGCGGCAAACTGTTGCTCTCCAAGCATTTCGCGCATTACACTTCATGCAAATTTTAACGCGGAGAAGACGCGCTTCTGCTTCAGGAAAACGGCCCATGATGCTTGCGACCAACTCCCCCTATTTAACCACAACCAAACCATAAATGNATAATCAAACTGAGTTAGAAATCGTATTATTGAAACACTTTGACCTAGACCATGTAATATGCGGGTAGTGCGATTGCCGGGGATTCACCATGATTCCAACGCAGTTGTAGTCATTGGTAATGCTGGGAATTTGTTGATTGATTCAGGAACTTCTTGGTACCAAAGTCTTCAGGTTGAGAGAATCTCAGGGATTTTAGAAAATGAACCTCTAGAACGAATTCTACTTTCCGGTAGGAGATTTCCATGCTCCGGTGCAGCAAAACATATTTCTGAAAGTTTTTCTGACTGTCCCATTCATATCCATATAGATGGTCAAGCATCATTAGAATCTGGTGATTTTTTCACAACCTGGGCGAACCGTTTTGACTCTGATATGCCGTCTACAAAAACAGTTGGTATTGAAAGTGACGAGATATTTATTTTAGGTAATGGTCAAGTTTCCACAATTTATCTTCCAGGTCACAGTAATGATTCAGTTGGATNCTATATCGATGATAAGAAGATGATGGTTTGTGGTGCTACATTGCCAAGAGCTGATCGACCTTCGAGATGGGATTTGCCTACAGGATGTTTAACAGATTTACTTTCTAGTTTGAAATTAATCCGTTCGATGGATTTAGAATCATTAATACCAATGCAGGGACCAGCGATTAAGGGTAAAAAACACGTGGAAGAAGTACTGTCAAAGCATATTGATTTTTTCCAGACATGTGTTGATAATGATGGTAATATTCCTAAATCTTGGCCTAAACCAGCACAAACTGCAATTTGGAATTCACCTCATCCTCCTTGGCCTCTCGAGGAGAGGGAAGAAAGTTAGGCTATTACAGGTAAGTCAAGTAATACGGATTCGGGCATATTGCCATTTTCAAGTTGAAATTTTAGTAATCTCGACCTTCTATTTTCTCTTTTCTCTTTCTTACTTGTGAAGATTTTTTTGTGATCGTGATGTTCTATTTCAGCCCCAGTCCAATCAAAAGTATATCGAGACCATCCGCTCTGAATTGTAATATTTTCATCATTACATCTCATACTTGTTATTGCGTTATCTATACTGAAAAGTAGAACCTTTCCACCTGGTATTTCTTTACCTAGTGTCCATATTTCTCCATCAGATGTTCCGACTAAGATTTTATCAGAACTTGAACTGACGGCACAAATAGCTCTGATACTATTTGAGTTTAAACAGAATTTGTTCAGAATTTCAAGCATTGGGAGGCTCAATTGGGTCAAATTNCCTCGAGTATCTCCGCACCATATAGAATCGCATTTACCGTCAGGTCCACCTACTGCAAGAAGTGTCGATGTAGGATAATCTAGTCTAATATTTCGTCTTACTCCAACACTCGGTCTCCAACTGATTAATCCATCATCCATCGCAGCGATATAACCATCTGGTAAGACTAAACTTCGAATTACTACTCTATTGTTCATAAAATAGCAAGTTTTGCCTTAGGTGGTATTACTTTTTGTAGACCCCTAGAAAAAAACTGAAAGTGAATCAGTAGTTATCTTCAGACTTGTTTTCTTTCTTCCAAGTTCTATAGCAGCTTTTGCAGACACGGACTCTACCTTTAGTACTCGTAAAGTGACCTTCTCCCCACATTTCCAGAGCATTATCTAATGATAATGAACGACCNTTCAACTTCTTATCTGCAAATTTTTCACAGCCTTTGATGGCACATGGCAGTTCGCCTTGATCNGNTTTNTTCTTTTTGAGATNATCTTGATTGTTGTCATTAGACATGTGTTTTCTGGCCTTTGCCTTGAATCCCATGTTAATCCGACTGAAAAGCGATTCATCAAGTTTAGGGTGTTATTGCTTTGAAACTTCACCTAGTTTTTCTAGCAATCCTTCGAATATTTTCAACAATCCTCTAAGAGTTACCTCGGAAATATTGGCTACCGAGCAAACTTCAGATTGAGTTCTTGAAGTACCTGAATCAGATGCAGACTTGTAAATCAATGCTGCTGCTACTCCCATAGGCTTCTTACCTTGCCAAATATCTTCATGAGGTTGAATCTTCGACCATAGATGATTTACTTGGGTATGAATATTAGGTGGTAATTGCAGGTCGGAAATAAATCTGTCAAAGTACTTATCAGGTGATGTAATTTTATGAAGATTTAGTTTTCTAGAGACTTGTCTAATCAATCTGGAAAGTTCCTTTTCTGCTATTTCATATGCTTCAGCAATTTCTGGAATTTGCCGAGGCAAATCTTCTTCTCTAGCAACAAGATAAGTACAAGCAGCAGTAACACCTGCTATTGACCGACCTGTTACGAAGCCTTCACCACTTAGTCTTCGGTAAAGTCTTGCAGTTTCTTCTTGTAGTGATTTTGGTAAACTAGATCGGTCTCTTATCATTTGATTAGCCTTGACCAAATTTCTCTCTCTACTTTTTCTAGTTTTAGATCTTTCATCAATTACTCTTCTTCTTCTCCAGTCTCTTCTAGCTTGGGAGTTTAAACCATGCCTAGAAGCAGAACCGGAATTGAGATCTTTGACATCTATTGTTGTATTGAGTCCTTTGTCAGCAAGAGTATATGTCGTAGGTTGGCCAACACGTGAACGATCTTGAGTGTTATCTCTATTGGTCCATTCAGCACCNGGGTCAATCACATTTTCTTCGACAACCAGNCCGCACGAGTTACAGACGATTTCTCCTCTNGCGTGGTCCATATGCCAGTCTACAGAACCACATTCTTCACATGGTCTTGTGTGCCCGTCTAGTACTCTTCGGTTAGGATCAATCAGCCCATAATTCCTCGATTTGGATGCTGATGCATTTGCTTCATTTCTTTTTTCNCTTTGACTTGTCATCTACTCAACTCCTTGTTGTATAGTTGCCGCCCACAATATTTAAACACTTGCTTTATAGTTNTGATTACAAAAGTAACCATGTAAGCCATATGTGTGGTGTTAATAGTCTCTGCGACATTACGNATTAGATTGAATTGATATAAAAAAGATTGTTTATCTAATAACCAAATTGTTCATCAACTGGATACCGTTTTTCCTTCATTTCAATGGTATAGTTCAAAGACGGTACGCGAAAGGACTTGGATGAGAGACATGCCAGCAACAGTAATTCTAGGTGCCCAATGGGGCGATGAGGGAAAAGGAAAACTAGTCGACNGACTTGCTGAACAAGCCACATGGGTGGCTAGATTCCAAGGTGGAAATAATGCAGGACATACCGTTGTTTTAGGCGATCAAGTTCTCAAGTTCCATCTTTTACCATCCGGTATAACTCGAAAGGAATGTAATCTAATTCTTGGAGATGGAATGGTTATCGACCCTTGGGTATTGAATGATGAACTTGTTAACTGGAAAGAATCATCAGACGAAGATCCTCGTGGTGAGAGACTATTCATTAGCGAACGAGCACATATCATTTTACCATATCACAGATACATGGATAGTTTGGATAGTAAAATAGGGACCACAGGAAGGGGCATTGGACCTACTTACGCTGATAAAATAAACCGAATCGGTTTGAGATTTGG
Organism: Methanobacteriota archaeon; assembly: GCA_002702945.1. The sequence continues at coordinate 3,068 of PADF01000039.1, read as the reverse complement.
TGATTTATCAGAAGTTAATGGTGACTCAAATTGGGCCGAATCAACTAGCGAGAGAATGAATGCATCACTTGAGGCTGCAGGTTCTTCTGAGAGAGTATCTAAGAAATCTCTTTTGGATGATGTATCATGGATTTGTGAAAACTTCTCTTCAGCAATTTCTAATACCGGATTAATGCTTGATAATGCATTAAAGTTAGGTGAAAATGTAATTTTAGAAGGTGCACAAGGTTGTTTACTAGATATCGACCAAGGGACATTCCCATATGTCACATCTTCAGTTACCTCAAGAGGTAATTCTACTCATGGTGCGGGAATTCATCCNGGNCATGTCGAAGANGTAATNGGNATAACAAAAGCGTATATTACTAGAGTTGGAAATGGTGCTATGCCGACTGAATTACATGATGAAGTTGGAGATCATCTCGGTACAGTTGGCCATGAATTCGGAACAACAACAGGAAGAAAGAGACGCTGTGGCTGGTTTGATGCAGTAGTAATGCGTCATGCTCAAAGAATCAATGGATTCACTGGACTTGCATTGACTAAATTAGATGTTCTTGGTGGACTTGATGAAATCAATATTTGTGTAGCATATGAATTAGATGGTCAAGAAATCCGAGAGATGCCATCTAGTGCTTCTGCTCTTGAAAGATGTAAACCGATTTATATTACAATGCCTGGATTCCCTTCACAAACCCTTACCGAATGGCTAGGAATTGCCAAGAAGGCAAATCATGAATCTAAAGGGTTTTCAGCACTTCCTTCTGCTGCTCAACATTACATTAAGCAACTTGAAACACTGATTGGAGTGCCTTGTACAAGCGTCGGGGTCGGTCCAGACAGAGATGCTACTATCGACCGAGTCGAGTGATTATTTCATTGATAAGTATCAAAAGGAGTAGACACTCCCATGACAAATAGGGGCGTTTAGCTCAGTTGGAAGAGCATCTGGTTTGCAACCAGAAGGCCGGGGGTTCAAATCCCCCAACGTCCACCACCCCTAAGGTTTGAACTCTTGTGAGTCGCAAATCTCACACGAACAAATTTCGAATGTGTATGAGCAATAATCATAACATATGATAATTAGTACTGATTGTGTCTAAGGCAAGGTTCCCGATAGAGGTCGTCTTGAGTTCACTGTTTGTTACAATGATTATCTTTTCCCAGCAAATTGGGTTTACATTTGTCGATTCCGAACCTGATGAGAGTGAAATTGGTGTAACAACCGTAATATGTATTTTGGTTGGATATCTACTCTATTTGTTACGTTATTTTGTGATAAATGAGGGTAGAAAGTACACTGTTCCAGCCTTTTCGATATCTGTCATACTGTCAACTGTCGGTGTAATTATCTATGATCAACAAGTAGGGGGCTGGTTCTGGAATGATGATTGGGTTTTGGAGGATGCCTTATTTGCATCAATTAGACCAATACTTATTCTGTTACTCCTCAACGAATTTTTTGGGGTGGCAGAACGTGGAATTGTCAGAATTGCAAACGCCGGGCAAGTTCACATAACTGGACTGACGCGAATTGGAGTGATAGCATCTCTACCGCTTGCTGTTGTTAATCCTCCCTTTATACTAGGTATGTTCATTCTTATTCCAACACTGATCCTTTTCTTCATTTTTTACTGGGCCTCTACAGACACTCCTTTGAGTTTGAACGGGAATTAAATCCTTGTGAGTTCAATCAAGAATGAGTAGTTAAATCAATATATCAAGTAATAATTAGTATGGGCATGACAGTGTTAAGTCTGCAACAGAAAGTATTGATTTCAACGGTTGCTGTATGGTGTTTCATTCCTCTTGTTATTATGGAATGGTCTAAGTCTGATGATTTTTGGCCATATTGGGGGATTTGTGTTTTATTCGCTTTGGGCATGACATATCTTTCAATTTATCGCGATAATAAACTTGTTAATTTAGATACCAAACTACTAGCGATGAAAGAACCAATGGGATATCAAATTAGAGGAGTGCTTTTATTTTTAGTATCTTTAGTTCTAATAATTGAAATTATAAGCGCAATAATTGATACTCCATATTATTATTATCAGCCATTGTTTATTCCTGAGGCATTCATTCCAGATGGTGGTGTATTTGCTATTGATCCTGATGGTGATAGTGATAGTGGTGGGAAACGTGTAAGGGCATTGTTCGTATGGCTATATACAACACTATGTTACGGCTCAAGTATATCTTTTTACTATGAGAATAGGTCTAGTAAAATGTTAGTTAGTGTGAGAAATGAATTGATGTTTGGTGGCAGTGGTGATGGACTATCATCTGAGTTGAATAGTAACGCTGCAATAAGAACTCTGTTAGCAAAACATAGAGACGAAAAGCCAGAACCTCTTGATCGACCATCAACATATAACGATATTATGGCAGCTATGGAATCAAACCTACAAAAGGCAATTGAGGTCGCTGAATTACTACAGGAAGAATTAACAGAAACCAAATCTAGAGTTGTCGATTTAGAAGTTGAAGTAAAAAAGCGAGAGGAAGAAATCACACAAATCCAACAATATAAAGTTGAAATGAATAATTTCATGGAAGAAAAAAGAAATAAAACCGACGGTGACGAAAAAACCCTATCTCTTACTGATTCTGTAATGGTTGGTGATTCAATAATGGGCGGAGTAAAAATCGATAAGCAAATCAATAACGATCCTGAAGCTATTGCTAGAGCCGTTATCGAAGCATATCGTTCTGGGTTGAATGATTGATTTCAATCCTTGTGAGTCGAGGTATACTCTATTTAGATCCAAATATTGCTTTTAGCAAGTACGTCACTACAATAGCGATAAGACCTAAAATGAATAATGCCATTGCCCAACCCATCCATGCTAACATCTCATATCCATTAGGAGTTAAGCTTGTGAATATATTAGGAATTAAGAAAACGACAATAGAAGCTATCAATAAAAATTGACCAAATCGAATACCTATGCTAGAGTTATTCTGTTTGTGAACCTTTTTCTCAGATTCATCTTGCGAGTCTTGTTCAACTATTTCTTGTGAAATAACTATGCCTCGATTTGTTTAGAGGAGGGTAATTCTTA
>PADF01000038.1 GCA_002702945.1 Methanobacteriota archaeon | reverse complement strand
CACCATTGAGGAACCACAGAAGAAGTCCGACAACTACTACGAAGATACCAAGAACACGGTACTCGGCCTTAAGGAATGCCATTGCACCATCTTGTATTTCGTTTGTAATATCGGCAACTGTTTCGTTGTCAATTTCTACTTTATTTACACGCATGTACAGCATAAAAGCAATCAATAGTCCAACAAGACCTGCTCCGGCTGCGATTAAGGGTATATTTTCCATCATAAAGAACACCTATTGAGCCGGCGACCAAAGAACCCCTCATAAGTGGTTCGNAGGATTTTATTGCAAAAAGGTTCATTGAGACACCATGTTTTCCTAGCGGAAAGCCTAATTTTAGAGATTATAATGAAACATTTGAAGAATGACGACTCCAAGGGCCTAGCATGGCGATTAGTGCTGAACAGGTCTTGGCTGAGATTGGACCGGTTCAAGAAGTCCTAGATGCCCACGATGGTGTTGTCACCGTGCTAGATACATCAGATGGCAATATTATGCTCTCTTTGGATGGTGGATGTACAGGATGTTCATCCACTCCAATGACTGCCATGCAGATATTTTATGCCTTGATGAAACTAGATGACGTTAATGATGTTATTTTTGTCAACGGAGAACTACCAGAGTACATGAGAGATTTCATTAATCAAAAAATGGCAAAGGAAGCCTCTAATGCTAATTCCAGTGGAGCAGATGATGAGCCTCGCGGCGAAATCGTTTGATTACTCTTCCTCGGATTTTTTTCCNATNCTATGNGGATTAGCACCGAATGAAACATTTGTCCCTCGGATGTTTAGCCTTGCTGAAATCGCAAGAATAATACAAACTAAAGAAAGTGGCTTAGGTAGATAATTCGACCCCCACAGTGAACCTCCAGATAGAGAAAGCCACCAAAGAACTCCAGCAGCCAGTATCAAGGTAACCGCAATTGTATTTTGNGCCATCAATTCTGCTTTTTCTGAGCGTGAAAAGGTTGCNATGAATGTAAAAATAATTGCTGAAAAACCACATAATGCTTCGGCTAAGTGCTCGATGAATACCGGATCGACACCTGCCATAGTAATGCCAGCAGGCCGTGGTTCTTAAGCAATCGAGGGGTAAGGTTTGTNAAGTACCTCTCCTCGTTTAGTTCATGGCTGGTGGCGCATTTGTTCTTCCCAAGGCTCGCCCCAATGGACCTCCATACTTCTCGCGTAACCAAGTTGCTCAAGCCCTTCACCAAGTTGCTGTATTACTAGAACTGCAAGGGGCTAATGTGTTCCGAGTACGTTCTTATCAAAATGCTAGTAGAATGTTGGGGGGGTTAACTCAAGATCTCGGAGAATTAGTTGAATCTGGAGAATTATTTGAACTGAAAGGTATNGGNAAAGGNCTAGGTTCTGCATTATCTCAAGCGATTAGTGAAGGAAGATGGCCTGATGACTGGATTTCTTTACACAAAGATACTCCTGAAGGCCTAATTGAGATGCTAGGAATACCGGGTCTGGGGCCTAAAAGAATCAAAATAATGAATCAAGAGTTAGGTGTTGACTCTATTGCAACTCTTAGACAGGCGGCTGAAGAGGATTCAATTGCTGGTTTGAAAGGATTTGGAGCGAAATCTCAACAAAGAATGCTGGATGGAATTGAATTGCTTGCTCGCTTTAGATCAAGACGTAGATTGGACATTGGACTAAGATACGGGGAGGCTTTTGAGCAGAAAATTTCTCAAATCCCTGGTGTTCAAAAAGCTCAACTTGCAGGCAGTGCTAGGAGACGAAAAGATACTATTGGCGATTTAGATATTGTTGTGGCTGTTCAAGACAAAGACAAGGAAAATGTTTCCAAAGCNATTCTAGGATTGCCTGGCATTGCCGACATTAAAGGAGCAGGAGACTCAAAAATAAGCATTATTTTAGATACGAGTATTTTTGATGAGAGTTTTTCAATTGGCCATATTGACCCGAATGTTCTTGATGCGATTGGTGGTGATGACTACGAACAACTCGAGGCAGGAGGNACAATTGATGCTCAGGTAAGACTCGTCAGTCTCGAAGTATTCCCGTTCACTCTTGCATATTTTACCGGAAGTAAGGAACACAATATTGCTATGCGTCAAAGGGCTATTGATAGAGGCCTAAGACTTAGTGAATTTGGATTGATTCCCGAAATAGAGGCTGGTGACTTGAAGGGCATGGCTGCTGCTCAATTTTCCTTACCCGCTGTTGATGAAACTGAAATTTATCGNCACCTTGAACTTGATTGGGTCACTCCTGAATTAAGAGAAGATACAGGCGAGATTTTAGCCGCTGAGAAAGCAAGTCTTCCAGATTTGATAATCGCTACAGACATCAAAGGCGCGTTACATAATCACACAACTCTTTCGGACGGAGAAGCGAGTTTAGAGCAGATGGCAGATGCTGCAAGAAAAATAGGTTGGAATTGGCTTGGAATCGCAGACCATTCTCCTACATTGAAAGTCGCTAATGGAGCAAGTGCAGAAGATTTATTGGCGCAAGGCGAGGTAATCAAGCGATATAATTCTGAATGGTCNGANCAAGGTGTTGATTTTAGATTATTTCACGGCGTTGAATCCGACATCCTTGAAGGCGGCAAGCTAGACCACCCAGATGATGTATTATCACAAATTGATTATACCGTTGCTTCAGTTCATGCGATGAATAAATGGAAAGGCAGAGATGAACAAACCAACACAGAAGAATTAATGCGTTGCATAGACCATGATGCAACTAAAATCCTAGGCCATCCAACTGGAAGAATTTTACAAGGTAGAGACGGGTATGAAGTCGACATGTATGGCATATTAGACTANATGGCCGATTACAATAATGATGGCGTTCTAAAAGCAGTTGAACTCAACGCTAGCCCTTACCGTCTTGACCTAGATTGGCGATTATGTAAATATGCCAAAACAAAAAATGTCCCGGTTATCATCAATCCTGATGCTCACTCCGTTAGAGGTCTAGGTGATGTCGTATACGGAGTAATGGCTGCTAGGAAAGGATGGTTAGAATCAAAAGATGTTCTAAATTCACTAAATGGGCAAGAATTAGCAACTATGCTAGAATAGAATCATTCATCATGGTCGGCGGATTGCCTACATCATGCGACTACTACGTACCTTAATTATGGGCGGAATGATGGTTCTTCCAGGAATGTTTCTCGCACTAATTCTTTGGTACATTGCAGGTGGAGAATCTGTCACTGAACCCCTTGAATCGATAATCTGTAATTTGATTCCAATGATCTCTATCGGATTAGGGTTATTTTTTGGTTGGAAAACCGGCGGCGAATATGCTTAATTAGGATTGAGTGTGATGAATATTGAATACTCAATCAGTGATTGGAATTCGATAATTACTCACTTCAAAACCATTTTTANTAATCTAGGAGAAATAGAGCATACGGATACATATATTCGCTTTTCTTCGTTTAACTCAGATGTTGATACTAGTATCAACATTAACAAGAATGGAGATTTCGATGCATCCATGCCGCTGCATGGCATTGGAGGAAAAATTCAGCAAGTTGTTTTCTCAGATAATACCGTTCAATTGATTGGACAATCTCTGAATTATACTTATAGAATACCTCCTGAAATTCTTAACAGACGGAAGTAGTGATTGTATTGAAGAGGTTGGAAAAGGCTGAAAAAATCGCAGTAATGCTAGAAAATTTCTATCCTGAAACCCCTGTACCTTTAGACCATGAGAATACATTCCAACTCTTAATTGCCGTTTTGATGAGCGCTCAAACCACTGACCTAAAAGTCAATCAAGTCACTCCTGCTTTATTCAAGAAAGCACCAACTGCAAAAGAAATGGCTAAACTAAAGGTTGAAACTATTCTAGAAGATATTCGCCAAGTTGGACTTGCTCCAACTAAAGCAAAAAATATCCACAAGTTATCACAAATATTAGTAGAAAAATACGATGGTGAAGTACCAGAGGGATTTGAACCGTTAGAATCCTTACCCGGGGTTGGACATAAAACAGCAGGAGTGGTGATGGCACAAGCATTTGGCGTTCCAGCATTTCCAGTTGATACCCATATCCATAGATTAGCCGCTAGATGGGGTCTTTCGAATGGAAAGAATGTTGAGAAAACTGAAAAAGATTTGAAGGCAGTATTCCCTAAGGAATTGTGGAATAAATTACATCTTCAGATAATTTTCTTTGGTAGAGAATATTGTCCTGCTAGAAATCATGANCTNACGCAATGCCCAATTTGTTCATGGGCTGCNACCAAAAAAAGAATCAAAGAAGAAGCAAGGCGNTGATTAGAAAATATCNATTCCATTNGCTGCTAGATTNGTGATNACTAAAACCCCACCAATAAGTACGGTGACTCGTAGTGCTGTGTGATGGGCATTNCCGTCATATCCTTCTCTAATTANTGCGTATCCTATCATACCTAAAGCAACTGATTGCATAATTGANCCNAGTGCACCTAATGTTCCGACAAGAGAATTGTAACTTTCCAATGCATCGTCAAAATCATCACTTTCTTTGTAATCTGAAGAGATTGGCTCTCCAGTAATGTTTGGAATCTGATTTAGTACTGCTGCTGCAACAACAAGAATGACTCCNATCATNAGCCATCTTTGGAANGAATAAGTTCCGTACTTTTCTAAGAATTTAGGTTGTGGTTGATAAGCAGCCATTGGCTGAACATTTTGAGGTTGCTGGGCTATAACTGGTGGCGAAGGCGGTGCTTGCATACCTTGAAATTATCAATTCAATCTATCAAGTTTATTGCTACACCGAAAATATCGAGGATGCTGCGTCAAGTATCAGTGCAGTCACCAAAGAAGTTAATCCTGCAACCCATAGAAGATTTATCGATTGACCTAGTGCACTNGTGAATCCACCACCACGTAATCTAGTTGCAATCATTGAAACAGCGGCAACTTGAACCAAAATTAAAACNGATACCACGATTTTGAACATCCGTATATTTTCACCAACCGAACTGGAATCTTCCATCACAGGTAAAGCGACACCACCACCGAAATCAGAAAGTGCTGAAACATCGGTATCTGCCAGGCCACTAGCAACTCCAGCAATTGCATCTCCTAATTGAAGTACAATTGAAATTGTTACGTTCAGGCTGGTTACGCTGGCGATTAGNAGACCAATTGCAACACCCCACATTGTATTTGCAGAAAGTGAACGTCGACGTCTTAGTGATAGCAAACTTCCTACTGAACGAGAGACCATTTCAGCGGTTTCTGCTGGTCTACCGGAGGACTGTGACCCTTCAATATAAATTCTCATGTAACGGGAAATCACCGAAGAATTTGTATCTGCATTGAAGTAATCCCAAGCTCTATCTGAATCGATCCTAGTGGAAAGTCTCTTTTCAAGCCTATCGATTGAGTTATCCAACATACCGAAATCTATCCCTCTAAGTGCTTTTATTGTTGCAGACGGTTCAGATGACCTTGCTTGAGCTGTACCGCCTAATGCTCTAATGAAATCAGGATATGTTTCATCACGTCGTAAAACCTGCTTCTCTTCACGACCTACCATAAATGCTGGAATTAGAAGAGGAGATAGAGGTACTGCCACGATAAGTAATCCATACTTATCCCATTGGTCTGAAAGTCCGTCCCATGCAGAAATAACTGCGAAAAACATTACAACTCCTAATAGAATTGAAAATGCACCAGAGACAAGAAACGCTCTTCTAAAATTTATTCTAAATGGAGTATCCATCTCATCTCTGGCAAAAGTCTGGTCTTCAGGAATNGTCGCTCTAAAGGCAAAAACAGCACCAATTTGGACAATAACAAATATTAATCCTGCAAGAAGTAAGAATCTAATTCTACTGAATAATTCTATTGGCGTTGCATCTGGTGAGCCTATTTCGAACAAAACCAAATGGATTCCTGCGATGACCAGAGCAAATAAACCAGCAGAAACCAAGGANACATAAATTTCCTTAAGTGTGTCAACTGATTCTAGTCTTGTATCATAAAGTGTAGTATATTGTTCAGCAACTGTCTCTTGTTCTGCTCTCATGAACTCATCTATTGGTTGTCCTGCTTCAATGGAGAAAGCCATTCTATCAAGGAAATCGGTCCATAGAGGACTAGGACTTTGNTGAGCAACAATTCTTGCTGCTTCGGGNAGAGATGTATGCCACTTATCGACAAGTGTCTCTATTCTTTTCACTTCAGATGCTAATTCGCCATAATCACTCATCTGTTTTAGAATATCGAANATTGATTTTGCACCGACCTCTCCAAGAGATAAAATTCCCATACGAGTAATGAACATATGCATTTCTTTTTCNATTCGAGTTGCCGATCTTTGTACTTCCAAAAGCGGATAAGAAAGTGCAGCAANTGCTGAAATAAGTGGGAATACTAAGATCATTAAAAATCCAGCAAAACCTTGGAAAAGTGCTCCTTCAGCAAAACCGCCAGTAAGAACAATAAGGGTAATNGCGGTAACTAAACCGATAAATCCAGCACCACCAACATATAGNACCAAAAACCTCAGAATAGGAATTTCCAAGCGACGAATTGCCACTTGCCAAATTGGCATCCTATCCATTATTTCATCTCCTAACTATGATTGACTCCAGTCCATGAGTCAATTGCTCTATCGAAGGACTCAAANCCATTATTGTAGTATATTCCAAGTAAATCAAAGACATCATCATAGTGTGTCAAATCTCTATCAGCCATCCTATCTAAGGCCGCTGCTCTTCTTAGCATTTCATCATAAATGTCTCGCTTATTGGCGAAACCTGCCATAGCAGCAATCTTGTTTTCCAAAAGATGGCTTTGGAACATACCACGGAAGTAGTGCTTATCTTTGACNGGGTCCCACTCGAACATACCACGAGTAAGAACACCATCACTGTGTTTATTGTAACCTATTACTTCGTCAATACCTGTTACACGTCGAGCAATTCCACCACCAGGTGCCTCGACCACTTCTTGGAAAATTGCGAAATTAAGGTTATCGAAGAAACGAATTGGAACATTGATTGGATCCCCTGTAAATCTCTGAATCATCTTGACGATTGAAGAAGCGTGGAAAGTCGCGATTACCGGGTGACCAGTCTGCATCGCTTGGAATGCTGTCGCACCCTCAACACCACGTATTTCACCAATGATAATGTATCTTGGACGACTTCTTAGAGCCGCCTTCAAAAGGTCGAACATTTCAACTCTTGACTCTTCATTTTTGGAGTCACGTGTTACAAGTCTCTGCCAAATCTTGTGTCTAACTTTAACTTCAGGAGTATCTTCTGCAGAATATATCTTTACGTTATGGTCAATAAATGGAAGAATAGCATTCAGAGTTGTTGTTTTACCTGACGCAGTTTCTCCAGATACCAAAACAGACATACCATATTCAAGACATATCCAGATATATGCTGCTACTTGCGCAGAGATAGTACCCCATTTGATTAGTTGAATAATAGAGATTGTTTCTTCAGCGAATTTACGAATTGTGAATGATGGACCAAGCATCGAAACGTCATCAGAGAAAATAATGTTAATACGAGAACCATCGAGTAAAGCACCATCAATAATCGGTTTATTGTCAGAAACAGGACGGCCAATACGCTCTGACATCGCCCTTAGATAGCGAGACAAAATCTCACGTTCTCTAAATCTAATATTGGAGGTGACCATTCCGAATACCTTGTGGTCCATGTGAATATGTTTTAGACCAATTGAGTGTATATCTTCCAGCATTTCATCTGAAAGAAGAGGTTCCAATGGTCCATTTCTAATCAAATCTCTAATTACGATATATTGTAATCTATCTCGCTGCTCAGTTGAAACAACCAAGCGCTTATCATCCATTCCAATCATTTCCCAGAAACGTCCTTGACGTCTAACTGCAGAACTAACATCANTATCTAAAATTGTAAATCTATCAANCATTTGTTCGAGGATATTTTCAAACTCACTATCGGTAGTGAATGTTGGAGCAGTTGGAGCTTCTTGTAGTAAAGTCTCTACCAATTCTCTGCGAATATTTTCCTCTTCTTCGCTAAGTTGAGGTTCAAGTCCAAACCATAGGATCTGTCCACCTTTGCCTTCGTCATCTTCGGGTGGTTCGTAAATATGAATGAAGATAGGTTCTTTTGCTGCGTAAATCAAATTATATGGTCGCTCTTTTTTGGCATCTCTGTCAAGAGGTCCGTAATATATTGGCCTTGAACCGTATCTCGATTCAAAATCTCNAACCCAATCGCCTACATGTGGGAAAGCAGCCATTACGCTGTTAAGATCTCCCTTTGCAAAACGTGGTTCATCTGCCATGTACTCACCCCTCAGCTAACCGCCGTAATATCAACGATGAATCCCATACTAGGTTCAACACGCCATCCAACTGATGTTTGAACAGGTCCAGCCGCTCTAAGGAATCTAGTGACAACAATATTTCTCTTCAGGTCACCACCAATAAGCGTCGTGGATAAATCAAGTACAACTTCAGCGGATGCTCTCATGCTATGCAATAATTTGTGATCCATTTCATCTGGGTCAACACATAACATTATTGAACGGCCTTCTGCAGAAATCTTTCGTAACTTTTGCATCATTTCGAATCTTTGTGATTCATCAAGATTATCAGGCATCAAAGCACTAGCTGAATCTAAAATAACTACATCGGCATGATTGATAGCCTCGCTATCAAGAACCTCATTTAGACCGACTTCTAATTTCGATTCTGCAATTGTACCAAATCGACTGAAGACCATCAAGTGACCATCTCTAACATGCTCTGTAACTCCATAACCAATAGATTCCATTTGCTCAATCCAACCACGAGTTGTAAGTTCTGTTGTTATTACAAGAATCTTAGTTCCATTTTCTAACATACCGTGAACAAACCTTTGTGAAATTAGAGATTTTCCAGCACCTACAACTCCTTGAAGAACTAATAGTGAACGATTAGGAAGTCTCAGACCCATAGTGTCNGCAAGAGAATCTGTTTCAACGTCAAACGGGAAACCATCTTCCACCGGTTTATGTGGGATAAATAGTGGGTCATCTTCAGGATTGCTCATTCAATCTCACCTCTTCGCTTGTTACAGTATCTCCAATATATCCAACTACAGAAACAGAGCGGACAAAAATTGTCAGAGCAATGTCTTCATTATCAGCAAAATTCCAATCTCCAGAAAGTTCGACTTCTAAAATTAGACCAGTATCCCACTGAGTTCCTAAACCAGGTACAATACGAGAACCAACATCAGCATCAGGAATTGCTTGACCATTCAACTGAATCAATAATGTCTGTTCATCAAGTTCATATTCTCCAACATTTTGAAGAAAAAAGGTTATTGTCTCATCATTAGGATTCGAAATNTCATATTCGACATTCGAAAGGTCACCGGCAAATGCAAAATCAGTATTGTAGTCTGCTTCATCCTCAAGGCGTTCTTGGTCGATTAATGAGGCCATTTCACCCCATTGTGAAACCAAAACTGCTGAAACACTTCCAGTAATCAATAATGCTGTAGTCAGCAAAATGAAAGAAGATGCACCGCCGTCTGCCATAATAATTCCTCAATCTAAACCTCTAGCAACATTGTGCCCATACGCTGAAACTGCCATATTCTCAAAATCTAAAGGAGTATTGAACTGCCATTGTAGATATGTTGTTTCTCCAGAATACCAATTTGTTGATACGCCAGGTCCACCAAGAATAAATTCCATACTCTGTAATCTTTCACCGCCGTCGAGGAAAAACCAAACCTCATTATACGGCAAAGTTACAGAACCTGTATTAGTTACATTAGTATGGATAATTGAACCCATTACTGCTTCTAAATCAGCGACGCTTGTTACACCCGGCTGGGGTCCATCTACCTGTATATCTGGTAGAGGAGGAGTGGACGAGTAGTTTCCGTGACTTGTGACTGTCACGCTATCTATTTCTCCTGTAACTGGGTCAACTGTGAAGCTGGCGGCAAAACCACCCGGTCCAGTTGTACTCAATGTTCCATCGACATATCCAGCACCAGCATCGACGATGTTAACGTCAATGATAGCGCCTTCCCAAAAATCAGCATTATCAATCATAAAAGAGGGTAAAGGGTCATTGGCCGAATCAAGAGTTTCTAGTGAAGATTCCATTCTAAGATCTAATGTAGTAATTGCTAAAGCAAAAACCACCATCATAGATGTACCCACTATCAAACCTCCTATTCCGACCGAAGCACCCATTTCATTCCTCTCCTCTTAGAGTCCTTACTTCACGCCAAGATGTAACCAATGATGAGAATGTCAACAACTCTCTATGAGAGAGATGGTCATTCAACGCTTCTTCGGTTTCACCTGGTGATGCAAGTTGAACAATTGCTAAAACTGAACTGCCTTCTTCGTTTGACAACATACCTGAATTGATTGCTTTTTGAGCAAAACTCACTGCAGCCATTCCAGACATATTGTCTAGAAGTAGTGCAGCAATTGTTGGTGCTCCAACCTGATTCGCTTGAGTAGTTGGTCCGCTAGAAGGTGCAACTAAGAATGGATTTGCAGCCAATGCTTGTGCTTCGTATAGTTCAACCAATGGAGCTTCATCTTCACCTTTAAGGCGCTCAGCGCCTCCAGCAACTATTACTTCTCCGTCAGATGTTACTATCTTATCACCGATTAAGCCTTCTCCGTCTTCGTCAGAAACTATAGGTAATCCATCCTCTCCAATCTTAGGAGCATTAGGATTTACTGAGATTCCTTCCTCAATACGAACTTCTACCATCCTTAGAACATCCTCAACCATGTCGAGGCGACTACTGATCAATCTTTCAAGTCCTGATGTATCTACTTGAGCATTAACAGTAGCAGGTGCAGCAACAGGATTCATGCTAGAAGCAACTGTTGGTACACTACCAATACTGTTTAATTTCGCTCTTGTAGGGCCAGGAGATATTGTCCAAGCATCTTCTTCACTTAGTTCCCCTTCTTCAGGAAGAGGTACTTGCTCTATGGCCACATTAGCCATTATTTTCAAGCGTTCTTCACTAAGTTCGGCGTCTGCATCTCCAATATTTCCTGAGTTATTTCCAAATGGCCAAGCCATCTTAATACCTCCTTGCTATCGAGAAAATCTCAATAGCAAAGTAACATCAGATAATTGCTGCGCCATCAGTACGATCGTCGATTTGAAGAAGTTCGTAAGTAGAACCTGCTCCCTTGATGTGGATGTAAAGTGGAATCTCAGTCAGTGCGTTACATGCTCCGTTTCCGTCTATTTGCATAGCATAGCCTCTA
>PADF01000037.1 GCA_002702945.1 Methanobacteriota archaeon | reverse complement strand
GACACTTCTAAATAAATAATCGCAGTATACGAGTACTCAATCAATTCAAATAATACCGTTCTTACACCGCGCCATGCGTAACCAAGGCTTGATTAGAGATTCTAATGCGGCAGACCAAATTATCGTTTATGCGATTGTTGGACTTGTGACAATTAGTTTGATTTCAATGGGTGCATATTTTGCCATGTCAAGCGGTAGTGATGATACATCATCAACGTCCACAACTGAAGATTGGATAGACCCGGTTGTTGAAATAGAGGACGATAACCATAGCCATACCGACTTACTAGCCCACCGTCTAGCAACTAGTAATATGCAATTAATTGACTATCACAATCTAAATTGTGATGGTAATGTTGCGCCACCAGCAGAACTAGACAATACAGCAGGCCGCCCATGCTATCCTGAATACAAGAATGTCGGACCCACTCCAGGTGATTCTTCTGAAATCGCAATTGAAGGTAATTTCATGGAAGACTGTGTAAAGAATCCTGATGGAACAGGCGGTTGCTATGCTTATGTTTCATCATACAATCAATTCGAAATTTTAGATATTTCAAAACCAAATAACATTACTCTACTCTCGACATATTATGCAGAAGTTGGCCGTATGATTGATATCAAAGTAACACCAGATAATAACTGGGTTTTGGTCAATCACGAACTTACTAACAGNGACTTAGATCCAATTCCTCAAGATGACGATGCTAACAGTGGAGCAAACCGCNTAGATGTNATNTCTGTTGTTAACAANAANGAACCNATCAAGGTTGCAGAGTGGAATAACCCACCNGCAGGATTCCATAACCAAGACATGCATGTAGATTGTGATTGGGAGCCAGCNAATCCATTATGGTCAATAGAAGAATGCCACCTTTTCCTCTATGGAGCTGACCCATACCCAGAAATGGTTGAAGGAGATTCAGGTACATTTTACAAGGGAACTCAAATCTTCTATGTTCCTCTTGGATTTGAGTCTTGGAACCCTACATCAACAGATGAACAGCAAAATGATAGCCGACAAATTCTACGNTGGGGCGGATATTCACCTGAGCCCGAGACCACTTGNGGNGGATCNATTTTCAATCACGACAATGTATTCCACATTCATCCAATAACTGGACAGAAACTTCTCTACATCTCTTACTGGGATGCCGGGCTAAGAATTGTTGATGTATCAAATCCACCAGAAGTTCCAGACCCTGAAGGAATNTCTTGGCCACAAGACAATGAAGTCGGANGNTGGCTNGGNTGCCCTAGNGCNGATGATGGNTGGTATGGTCCAAATGGCGGCGGACACGCAAATATGACTCCTGAAGAATGGGGCGGCAGTAGCGGTGCATTGAACGGCAATGGTTGGATTCACTACGCAGTTCCATACGAACACTTACTCTGTAATGGTGCAGCAGAATTTGACCCTGTAGAAACATGGGATGATGAGTGNGGAACTGGTCCAGAAGACCCAATATTTGGAATCAATTGGAGACATCTAACACTNATTGCTCCTGAATATGGTACTAACACTAATCACACTGGCTATATCTGGACAATTGATACTACCGACCCAGCAAACCCATTCTTACTTAGTAAGTGGAAATTACCAGGCACTAGTATTCTACCAGATGGTAGCGTTCATGAGCATCATTACATCCCAGGAGGATATATTTACAGTCCTCACAACGGAGATACTGGAACAAATGGNCATGTATATTGGACTCATTACCACGCTGGTAATTGGGTAACTGACCACAGNCAAATTTGGCAAGATGTCCAATGGGTTGACGGNGTTCCAGCNCCNGAAATNGGATTCCCAGCAATTGAGCAATTAGCNGAAACAAAAACCATGGGNTACTATTTACCAGCAGGACCAACATGGATTGANAACCCTAAGGAAACTTTAGGATATGATATGGCTGATTGTTGGGCATCTTGTATGATCCCATTCGATTGGGGGCTACAATATGATCCTCGAGGCTTCCTCTTCATTTCCGAAATGGTAACAGGAGTCTATGTAGTACAAATGGATGAAGATGTAAATGAAAACTTCCTCTATCCACCATTGTATGAAACCAGTGAGTGATTTACTCTTCACTAGATTGGTTCCAATCTTGATTTTGAGAAGCCCATTTTTCATCAGATTGTTTATTCTCTTTGATAATACTGATAGACAATCCAATTACACCAATAGCTGAAATTATCATTAAAATTTGCACCAGTCCTAATTCAAAACTATCTGATTCTGACTCGACCAAATCTTCAGAACCTTCCTCACAACCAGCGCCAAAACAGTCACCAATATTTGGAACACCATCTTCTAAATGAATATCTATTCCAACATAAATCGTATTTATCCAAGAATTAGTATAGTTTTCTTCAACCCTTCTTTCAACTTGATAATAGTATGTGCCGGTTGAATTATTTGCTGAAAATTGGTAAGTAAATGAAATTGAACAATTCTCATCTAATAGTTCAGTACCATTCTCATTCAGTTCACATGAAAAATTCAACCAATTTGAAAACACATCATTTGATTGATTAAAAACACCGTCCCCGTCTAAATCAATACTTACCCGCATAGTTACATTTTCACCCTTATCACCCATTCTAAAATACACCGAATCCCCTTCAAAAAAATCAGTTGTTTCAGTAATATTTGAAGGCATAGGGCCATTTTCAGATAAATTAGAGGTGATTATACTTGGTGTATGCGCCCCTACATTCAATGGTATAGAGGTTAACATCATTAGAGATGCCACTACAATTAGTCCAAACTTATGTCCCCGCATCATTACCGGCCAATACTCAATAACATAAAGTCAAAACGGAAGATACTCTCGCATACTATACATGCGGACCAAAGAGGTGCTATTATCGGCGTTCTTAGTTACGCTATTTGTCTCTAGCACAGTGTATGTTTTCTCAGGGTCANATTCAGAAAAACAAACAGATTCAGTAATTTCATTCAACGATAATGACCCACTTTACCAATACGAAGGGCATGACCACTCCAATGCTTCTCAACATGAAGCNGGTACNGCAAATATGGAATTACTAGACTTTAATCCACTAACTACTCCGGGTAATGCAGAAGTTCAAGTTGCTACAACCCCTGATGGCGAAACTTATGCTTATCTTGCCGGCTGGAATGATATGCACATAGTTGATGTCACCAACCCCAATAACACCACAGTTATGGGCAAATATTCAGATCCAAACACACAAGTTCTCGACGTAAAATACCTAGAATACAACGGGCGAGAATTTATCATCCAACAAAACCAATTGATAGATCCTGGTTATGCAGATCCAAATGTAGGTGACTGGAGCGACCCAGCCCAAGTAAGTGTAACTCTAATCGATGTAACTGACAAGGAGAACCCAGTTTGGATAGATTCTTGGTATGACGCAGACCATCCTAGTGGCCCACACAATCTTTACACTCACATGATTGATGGAGAGTGGTATATCTTTGTTGCAAATCCAGATTATGAACAATGTGAAGATGCGATTGGAGAAGCCTGTGGTGGAGTCACTATAGCNCACTTAAATTTAGACGGTTCAGCATCACGAAACCTACCAGGAGTCCCCGCCTCGGGCTTAGGCCATACGATAATCAAAGTTGGAGAGTATGAAGTTGCATGGGAAACTACCAGGGGTGGATGGATTTACATCCACGATATGACNGTGCAATTATGGCCTGGAGAAGACCCNAACGATCCTAGATTTGGTAGAACATTCATCTATGGTAGTTATTGGGAGGCTGGACTTAGAATTGCAGATGTTTCTGACGTGCCACATCCAGTTAATTCACCCGAAGAATATACAATCCATGCTACTTTGTGTAAAACAGGAGTTGGTAATCCAGTACAATGTAGGTGGCGGGCNGAAGAGGTCGGTCTATGGATGGATTTCTTAGANTTGGATGGAGACGGCCAACCAGATAGTGGAACAACTGGAAACGAAAATGGTGGTAGAGTTTCATACATTCATTATGCAGAACCATTCCCAGAAATGCTAGANCTATCNCANCTNGGNTANTCNGANGAACCNGTNCACGTNACNACNGCNGCNGTTGAAGTNCTNTCAACAAGCNTNGGNACTGGNATNATNTANCTNNTCGATACNACNGANTATACNNTNNAAGATGGNCAATTTAANTTCNAACCGAANNTGATTAGAGATTGGGANATNCCAACNGCNAATGACCATTGTTATGGTGCNGACTGCGTTGANCACCCNCANGATGATGAATGGNTGNTATTTTCCCCTCACAATNTAGANAGCGCNTATTTCCCAACAACTGANATCNNNGANCAAAGTAGAGGNGGGACNTGGGATGGAAGGNTNTANATNTCNCATTATCNCGCTGGNTTNTGGGTTGTAGATATCGAGACTTTAGTATCTCCAACCAATCCCGAAGATAGAGTCGCCACACATACAGAAGCAACCGTAGCATGGTACCTACCACATGGAGAAGATGGTCAAGTACTTGGCTCGGATTTCTATGATTTCTCATGGGTGCCTTACCTATGGGCGGTAGAGCATCACAACGGCTTAACATATTCATCTTGTATTTCTACAGGGCTTTATGTTACACAATTAGATATAGATAAGCCATATTTAGGTTACGATATTTGAGGTGAGAATTTGAATCGAAGCTTAATTGCCGTATTATTGACCATAATAATGTGCACCCCAGGCTGCATGTCTACTTCCGATTCAGAATTTTATGGTAGTTTCCATGGTGATTTAATCGAAAATGGCAAGACTGCCGATGATTTCACACTGATAACAAATGATAATCAAACATATAATTTCAAAGAATCAACTGAAGGTAAAGTTGTAATCATTGCATTTTTATTCACAAATTGCTATGATATTTGTCCAATAGTAACTCATAACCTTAGGATTGTCCACGAAGCATTAAATCAATCACAACTTGATAAAATAGAATTTCTGACAATAACAGTTGACCCGTGGAGAGATAATACATCAATTCTAACTGAATGGAAATTAGGAACCAAATCTAATTGGACCCACTTAACAATAAATGATATCGATGCTGAATCCCCAGAATTCAAAGAATTAAGTGGGGTTTGGAATAATTTTAACGTTGGATTTTCAATTGAAACAAATCAGACTGAAGAAACATCAGGTAGGCACCACCCTGGTGATTATGATATTGAACACTCTACCGGAACAATTCTGATAGACCACAATGGATATCAAAGAATCTGGTGGGGAGATTATGATTGGATTATCGATCTTGTCCAAGAAGACTTACTAGAACTAGTTTCTCAAATGGATGATAGTTGACACTCTCATTTTACATGTTTAGGAAACCAAATTCCGTTAAAGGGCTAATCATTAAGAGGGGATATCTGCGGGATTCAATCATGGCAACTGTTCGATTGAATCAGAAGAGCCGAGCACTAACCCGCTCAGTTCCCGATTCATATCATTCAGCAATGGCAAATTACTTTGGCAGTGGGCCAACTGATATTGAACTTGCAAGAGCTCAGCACAATGCGTATTGTGAAGCAATGCGAGCAAATGGAATAGAGGTTACAGTTCTACCAGCAGACGAAAACCATCCCGATTGTATTTTTGTTGAAGACCAAGCAGTAATTATCGATGGGCATGTTTTACTCCCTGTACCAGGCCATCCATCAAGAGTAAATGAGCAACCACCAATAGCGGACTATCTAATTGAAAAAATGGGCGGTGCACAAATTTGTCGAATGAGCGGCAATGCCCGAATGGATGGAGGCGACATACTTCGTCTTGGAGATTTATTTTTTGTTGGGCGTTCTTCTAGAACTAATGATGAGGGAATAAAAGAACTAGAAGATTTACTCCATCATCTAGATTATGAATTGAGAATTATTGATATTCCCGAAGGCGCATTACATCTAACCAGTATAGCATCAACCCCTACAGATAATGCAATTATAGCACCTAAAGGAATGCTTGCCGAAGATGCTTTTGGAGAACTTCCAGAAGGCTCTAATGTCTATTGGATGCCAGAACAAGAAACCTATGGATGTAATACTATAGGGCTACCAGAAAACAAAGTACTAGTTGCAAAAGGATACCCAACCGTTCTTGCTAAACTGGAAGAAATGGGTTTAGAGCCGATAATTATTGATGTTAGTCAATTTAGAGCAGGAGATGGTTCCTTAACTTGCTGCTCTCTATTTTACTGATTATTCAAATCTCGAAGTTGGATTAAATGCCATTTCACACCACTTTCCTAATTCAGCGGTAATTTCATCTCTATTTTTACTACTTAGAGAGCCATTATTCCAATCAATTTTGACATTATCAACAAATAGATAATTATTTTTTGAAGGTATGAATTGAATGTTTTTCTGATGATCTAAATATAAACCGATCTCGAAAACTACCCATGGATCATCATAGTCAATTAACCGTGTGAATTTTTCTGAGAAAATGAAACTTACAAAATCCTCAATAGTATAAAATGAACATAGTGAAGTTAGAGTACTTAACAACTCAACAGATTCATTTGCTAATCTTTCAGGACTTTCACTGATTTCTTTTGATTTAACCATGGTCAAAAGTGGCAAATCGTCCCCCATAGTCAAATTGTACATATTATAATTGATAATCATATTTATTGTTATTTTCCAAAAAACTATACGATAAATCCTCTTATCGTGTTTATGGAATGGGAGGCTTTAGCATATTTGCTAGCCTTATTATGTGCGGGACTAATTACTCCTGGCCCCAATAACATAACTTGTACAGTTCATGCAGCAATACATGGCAAGAAGAGCAATTATTCGTTAATTACGGGAATGGCAGTAGGTTTTATCTCAATCCATTTTATTTGTGGATTGGCAGTAGATTCTTTTGATGAAGATAGTACTACAGGAATAATTCTTAACATAATAGGATCTATTTTCATGTTTTTGATAGCCATTGCAATTTTACTTCTTGGACGTTCAAACAAGGTTCTTGAATTCCCCGAAAGCATGCCAAAAATTGGCTTCAAAACCGGAGTTTTAATGCAATATGTAAATGGAAAGGAATGGATAATGGTGTTCATGATAATGTCTAAATTCTTAAGTGATTTTGGCGGCGGAGTTTTAGGGATAATCATAATTTCATCTATAACTACATCTGGAGGCATTATCGCAATGTTGTTGTGGTCAAGCCTAGGTTCTAAAATAAAATCTAAAGTTGAACAACCAGGCTTTTTGAAAACTTCTTTTACCATACTGGGAATATTATTACTTGTTTTGGCAACAATATTAACCGTAAGAGGACTATGAAAGTGAGATTTGCTTGGCCCAAGAATTAACAATCACGCCCTCAGCATATTGTAAGTGTTCTGCAACAGTTCCTTGTTGTATACCCAATAATTCAGCCACATCTTTTTGTGTACACTTTCTTGGAGTATCATAATATCCCATTTCAACAGCAGTTCTCATCACAACATGCCTCCTTTCTGGTAATTTAGGGGCAGCAATCCAATCAGCACTAATTGTTTTTGAAATTCTCATTTCTATTTTTTCGGGAATCAAGGAAACCAAACTATCTCTTGCATATTTTAACCCCTTAGAAGTTCCTTGAATAGTCATAAAAAATCCCCCTTCCTTTGAAAGGAATGTTGGAGGAACAGCCCAACATTCATCTTCTTTGGCGATCATCATTTGAATAGTTCCCGGGGTTTTAACCATCACATAGGCAAAATTTTGACCTTTCAATAATATATTTTCAATTTGAAAACTATCTTTCAATTTATCATTTTCTTCCAATTTTTTTGGGTCATCAAATTCCACTCTTGCAATACATCTTGGGATTGTATCAACAGGCCCCAGCCCAGCAATCATTTCAACTTTGGAAAAATAATCATTAATTACCGAACCTGGTAAATGCTGCGCTTGTTTATTACTAATTTTGACTTGAAAAAAGCGTAAACCATCGCCATTATTTCCAGCCATATTAGGGCTAAAAAACGGCAATAAATAACTTCACCAGTTTATTTCTTCCCCATTAAAAGATAGGAACNTACCACTATCGTNCAATGTATGATGTTCAACTAGATGCATCATTCCCTTTACACTATCTTCAAGCTCTACAGGAGCACGATCCCCACCCATTCTAGTTTTTACCCACCCAGGGTGTAAAATCAAGAAAGAGATGTTATCGTCAAAACATTCCTTTTTCATCGAAACGGCGAACATATTTAATGCGGTCTTAGATGCTCTATAAGCGTAAGACCTACCCATTTTACAATCGTCGATAGAGCCCATTAAGCTACTAATCATGATAATTTTTGTTAAATTTTCACCCTTCAATTTTGGATACAATGATCTAACCATTCTTACAGGACCTAGAGAATTAGTATTGATCACTTCCAATGCCCACTCGTCATCAATTTCNTCAATTGACCTCCATCTTCCATCTGGGACTCCAGCATTATTGATTAGTAAATCAATATCCTCTTCAATTTTTGAGGAGAAGTTAGCTATTGAATCATTATCAGTAACATCAAGTTGGACAGTAATCAAGTTTTTATTTTCAATAACTTCTAAACCATCTAAATTATTTCGAAATCCAGCATAAACTTTCCAACCATCATCAATCAATTTAGAAGTCCAGAAATTACCTATCCCTCTGTTTGCTCCCGTAACAACTGCAACTCGCATAAAATTAGCAGGCGGCCGATAGAATAGAACTTTACTATCAATTACCATCCAACATCAAAATCGTCGCCAATTTTACTTGTCGGCTCATTGAGAATTTCCNTCTCCTTAATAGGGNCGACATCTTCTTTTTTGGTATCTTCATTTTGTTTTACTTCTATTGAGTCTTCAACAATCTTCTTAGTCGCCTCAATAGGTTTTGAAATAAACTTTTCACGTGATTCAACAGCATCTATTTTCAAGCCATATTTAGGCTCAAGAACCTCTTCTGATATCTTTTTTTTACTTTCTTCGATTTTAATATTNTCTTCACCAGCTTTCAATTCAGAGAAATCTCTCTCTAAGGCGGCCTCGAGATTTGGAATATCTTTGTTCCGAGCCATGATATTGGATACTCAACTATCAAATTAATTCTCTTATTAGTTGATTATTTCTATGAAGGGATTCTTCAATATTGACCGATTGGCTCAACCATGCGAGTTGGAGTGCTGGTCAATCCCGATGCCGGATTAGGTGGCAGATTAGGCTTCAAAGGCAGTGATGGGCGTGCCAAAGAAGCAAGAGCTGCTGGCGCTGAAGATAGAGCAGGGCCNCGAATGTCGCAATGTATGGCTAAGTTAAACCAATTATTGAATAGCGGATTAAATAGGTCCAACATAACTCCTGAAATTTTCACATGGGAAGGCAGAATGGGNGGGGATTGGTTAAATGAATTTAATTATACAAATTTAGGAAATTCACCCAAAGANACCTCCGCTGAAGACACTTCTAAACTAGTAAATGATTTACTATCTAGTCAAGTAGATGTNATCCTTTATGCTGGCGGAGATGGTACTACACGCGATATTGTTAATGCAATGAAAGGTNATGAAACNCCTTTGATTGGAGTTCCTGGCGGCGTAAAGATGCATTCAGGATGTTTTGCTACCACNCCCAATGCAGCAGCAGAAGTGCTACTTTCATTTTTACAAGGAGATTTACTATCGAGTATTACAGAAGTGATGGATCTAGATGAAGAAGTATATTTGAAAGGAGAATGGAAAGTGAAAATGTATGGAGAGGCATGGACTCCATCAAGCCCACGCTTTATGCAAGGCTCTAAACAACAAGTTGAGAGAGCCTCGGAGGACGAAATCATTGAAGGCCTTTCTAACCATATTTCAGATTTGATTAATGAAAATAAAAATTTGATGGTTATATTGGGTAGNGGGGGNACAATAAACCGNATAGGAAAGCATCTAGGATTAGATCTCACATTGCTTGGAATCGATATTTATCATAAAGGAGAGGTCTTTTGTGATCTTAACGAACAACAATTATTGGAAAAAATACAACCATATGAGGGTGAAAAACTCTTACTTCTTTCACCTATGGGTGGCCAAGGATTCTTAATTGGCCGTGGAAATTTACAGTTATCTCCAAACGTTCTGAGAGCAATTGGGCACAAGTCAATTTTAGGNGTCGCAACNCCTTCTAAATTGATAGGGTTAAACTTCTTGAGAATTGACACAGGTGATCCTGAACTGGATTTAAAGTTCCAAGAAAAAAGATTTATCAAATTGTTACAAGGATATCGAACAACTAGAGTAATCAGAGTATTAGAATCTTAATTGATTTTTTTACCGGATGAAGCCATTAGTAAACCTAAGAAAGGGGGGCTAGGATTACCCGGCCGTGACTTGAATTCTGGATGGAATTGAACTCCAACATAGTAAGGGTGATCNTTNAATTCAAATATTTCACACCTCTGACCAGTTTCATCTTTACCGACAAATACCAATCCCGCTTCCTCGATATCGTTAATCAAATCAGGGTTTACTTCGTATCTGTGTCGATGCCTCTCATCAACACTTTNCCCTTCCCCATAAAGAGACTTAATCTTACAATTATCTACTTGCCATAATGTTGGTCTACTACCCAACCTCATCGTTCCNCCAAGATGGGTTGTAGAAATTTCAGGCATGAAAATTACCGCTGGATAGGCTGGGTTATCTTCAAATTCCGTAGAATTTGCATTAGTTAAGTTCAGAACGTTTCGACAGAACTCAATTGTAGCAATTTGTAACCCAAGACAAATTCCTAAAAATGGCACCTTTGAAGTTCTAGCATATTCNGCAGCCAATATTTTCCCTTCAATTCCTCTATCNCCAAATCCACCAGGGACNAGTACTCCATCAGACGATTTCAAAATTTTCCAAGAATCTTCAAACTCTTTAGAATTATTATTTTTCCAAGATTCTTCTAGATGACTTGCCTCTATCCAATTAATGTTTAATTTACGATTAACTTCCATCGCCGCATGTTGAAGACTTTTAATCACAGATAGATAAGCATCTGATAATTCTGTATATTTACCAACCATAGCAATACTAACTTCTTCAGTTAACGTGTCTAAGTTCAATGCCATCGCCCNCCANTCTGAAAGTAGGTTAGTTGCATTACAGTCTACATTCAATATTTTACATAGCCCTTGNCTTTCAAGCATTAATGGGACNTGATAGATATTAGGAACATCATGAGTAGACATTACTGCATTAGGAGAAACATGACAAAACGCTGCTAATTTTTCTTTTGTTTCTTCAGTCATAGGGCTGGTAGATCTACATACAAGAATATCGGGAGTAATTCCTAATCCTCTTAATTCTTTAACAGAATGCTGAGTTGGCTTGGTTTTTTGCTCTCCAACTGGGCCCATTACAGGAACTAATGATACATGAACAAATGAAATATTTTCTCTTCCAACTCTAAATTGAAATTGTCTTAGAGCCTCAATATATGGTGCGGACTCTATATCTCCAACAGTGCCACCAAGCTCAATAATACAAGCATCGGGGGAGCCATCACTTCCATCTGCAGAAACATGTGCAACCTCTTCAATCCAATCTTGGATAGCATCTGTAATATGTGGAATAACTTGAACAGTTTTGCCCAGGTAATCTCCCCTTCTTTCAGCTTCGATTACTTTTGAGTATATTTTCCCAGTTGTCAAATTATTATTTCTAGCCAAATTAATATCTAAAAACCGTTCATAATTTCCNAGGTCAAGATCGACTTCACCCCCGTCATCNAGGACAAAAACTTCCCCATGTTCAAATGGCGACATAGTTCCTGCATCNCTATTTAGATAAGGATCTATTTTCACTGANGTTATTTTTAGGCCAGCACTTTTTAGCAAAACTCCAATACTGCTCGCAGTGACTCCTTTACCGAGCCCAGAAAGAACTCCTCCGCTGACCACGACGTACTTCATGACATACCAACGGGATTTTCACCANCGATACCCCCTTAATCAATATACCTAATAAAATNAAGAAATTNGNCAAAATGCAAATTCAACAATAGCGAACTATCAAAGAGCCCATTGNATAACCTATGTTNGGGGCCAATGGAAGAAATACCCGAAATCATGCTCGGCTGGACGAAGTCTGGCGATGAAGAAGGAGGTTTTTCATTNGANAAGCATACAANTCCTAAACCTACTGAAAACGAGGTTTTAGTCAAAACCCATTCTACNTCTATATGTGGCACAGATATACATATTTGGAAATGGGATCAATGGGCCAGAGATAATGTGCCTTTGGGTACAATAACTGGGCATGAGACTTGTGGAACCATAGTTGCTCTGGGAGATAATGTAAAATCCCATAAAATTGGAGATAAAGTTGCTATAGAATGCCATTTGGCATGTTGGGATTGCCCAAGGTGTGATGAAGGAAATGCGCATGTCTGTGAAAAAGGAGAAATTTTTGGCGTTCATTCTAATGGAGCCTTCGCGCCTTATTTCACAGTTCCAGCAATCAATGCACGTACACTACCTAAGAACCTCAGTATGGAAAACGCCTCAATCCAAGACCCACTCGGTAACGCAATTCATACATTAACCGGAGGGCCTGTTAAAGATTCAACAGTTGCAATTCACGGACTTGGCCCTATTGGATTATTTGCAGTAAACGCCGCTAAAGCAATGGGCGCTAGTAAAGTAATTGCAATCGACTGGGATAATCAAGAAAGAATGAATTTAGCAAAAAAACTCGGAGCGGACCTTGTGTTGGGTAAAGATAACGATATTATCGAAGAAATTTTATCCAATACCGAGGGCCGAGGTGTCGATAATTCATGTGAATTTTCAGGATCACCACAAGCACTTTCCAACGCAATAAAAAGTACTAGAATGGGAGGGTATGTCAACATTTTATCGGTGTATGGAAACAATACACCTAGCGTACCAATGAATGATGTAGTGTTTAGATATTTACATCTCAAAGGGATAAATGGAAGAAAGATGTGGTCTACCTGGGATAAAATGAAAGAATTGTTGGAACAAGAAAAAATCGACATTGATACTTTAATCACTCACAGAATGCCATTTGAGGAATTTGAGGATGCAGTAGAGTTGGCGATGAGTGGAAATTGTGGCAAAGTAGTTTTAAAATTCTAAACGCCGATCCACTTGTACTTTCTTGCACCTTCTTGAACCCCTTCTTCACCGATTTCAACCAATGCAAACTCACCCTCAGGCTCTAAGACACTTCCATCTTGCAAACCTTTGTGAAGATTTTCATATGTAATGTGGTCGATAGCAACTCTTCCAGCTAGGCGTTCGAAGAGATGCCATCTTGAAACAACCTCTCTCCACCTTGGGCTTACCTTACCTTCAAACACCTTTGCTTTAGCCCCAGACCCATATCCACAGAGCCCGAATAGCATATTATCAAGATTAACATTCTCTTCCAAATCAGATTCAAATGTTGACATTAATGCAAGGAAGATTGAGCCTGTGTATTGGTTACCAATTAGGCTGCTTGCGCGCTGACCTTTCTCGATTCTACTAGCATGGAATTCCAAATACTCAGGGGTCTTAGAAATGGCTCTTCTGTACCCATCCATCGCCTTTTCCCATATCTCGATTATAACAGGGTCTTCCGAATTATGGAATTCTGGTGACGGACCAAGTTGTTCGGCAACTTCATTCCACATTTCTGTACCTTCTCTATCATGCCTAAAGACGTCTGGAAACATTCTTTTTGCTTGGAAAGCATACGGTAAGTGCATAATTATCCTACCCCATTGTTCGGTTAACCTTTCATCACTTTCAAAATTATAACGGCCCATATTTTCGGCCTTTTGTGAAAAGTTATGGAATGCTTGTCTAACTGCTTGTTGATAACAACGATTGGAGAATTGGCCATCAAAAACCGGCTCATCTCTATGAACACTGACTTTTTCTTCACCATGAGCGAAGATACCTAGTTTCCTAACAGTTGAAGCGGGCAAATGCCTGATCATTCTCTCAACAATTCCTTTCTTTATTGACTGTCCAGTTTCTTGAGCCAAGGTCATTACATTGGTAATAATAGACCTTAGAGAAACTTCTCTTCTCGGTTTGAAGAAATCATGAACAGGAGTTGTTGATACGCCAATACAATCGGGAATCTCTAGTAATCTAGGGTTTCTTCTAATCAATAATGCGCCACCGCCGGCACCTTGAGTATATTCACCAGCAGATTCTAACGCGTATTTTGCATTATCAGAGAAAATAACAATTCCAATTCTTTCATCTTTTTCAGATGATCGGGCGACCCAATCCAATGTGGTATGTAGGGCATCAACAGCACCAATACATGCAAAAGTCATATCGACAACATCACAGTTTCTGAAACACTCTTTACCGTATCTTTCTGAATATCTTTGAGTTAACATATCTAGAATATATGTTGCTGTAGGTTTGGCCCCATCTAATGCGGATTCTGTACCTAGGTACATCCTGCCAATATTTTTTGGATCGATACCATTTCTATCAATCAGGTTCATCACAGCATTTGCTCCCATTGTAGCAGTATCCTCGTGAACATCAGGAATGGCCATTGCTTTGAGCCCTAATCCCTTGTTCAATTTTCCATAATCGGCACCTCTTAAGTCTGCAAAATCCCGCATATCCATATACAATTTAGGAAAATGAATTGCAATATCATCAATGCCTACGCTAATCGATTCACTAGTGCCCATCATTAATTGGGGGGTTTCTTTCCCTATTTGAAGTACTGTCCCGATATTTTCACAAAATTTGCGGTTTTTACGGGTTTAAGGGGTAATCTCAGGAATTTCAATATCCTGTTTAGCCCATAAAACATCATCAATTCTTAATATTGAAATGGATGCCTCGGTGGCCCCAATAATCGCTTGTCTAACTATACCTAATGGTTCAATGATTCCATTCGACACCATATCTTCAATTTCTCCATTATACAAATTGATTCCATAATGATGTAAATCCTCACTTGTTTGTTTTGCTACTACTGAGAGTAGAGACTCAATAGGGTCTAAGCCGCCATTTTCAGCTAAAACTCTCACAATAACTTCTAACGCGTCGGCAAAAGCAGCAACTGCTAATTGTTCACGGCCTGGTATTGTTTCCGCATATCTTCGAAGAGATCTCGCTAAGGCAACATAACTCGCACCTCCTCCTGGAAGTAACCTATTATCATCATACATTTGGCTAATTACACCAAGGCAGTCATCAAAACAACGCTCGACTTCACCAACGATATCAATCGTACTTCCTCTTACGATTATTGTAGCGCCACAACCATCACCATTTACTATCCAATGTTCTAGTCCACCAACCATCTTATTACTGCTTGATCGACAAGATCCTATATTGGATTTTGTCGCAGTCATTACATCATGTACGACTGTCGCACTACATGACATAGAAACCAAATCTAGGTCAGATTTTGCGACTCTGCGAAATGCTTGAATCCCACTCTTTACCAACTCATTTTTGACATCATCGTCAATACCTTCTTTACAAGCGACAATATTTACCCCCAAACTCTTCAAATGTTTTACTTGAGACATCAACATCTCACGTTCTTTAATTCTAAATTGTTCTAATACTCCGGGCGTGGTAACATTTAATTTCATGTCAGAAGAGAAAGAACGCTTTTCTAAACCACCATCTATCAACATAATCGAACCATCTAGAATTTCTTTTGGCATAGATGAATCAATTCTCTTCTTTGCCAAAACCAGCCCTTGCACGACTTCTGATTCTTCAATTACACTTCCTGTTTGAGATATAATCTTGATTTTTTGCTTTTCCATTTTTCCATTTTCAGTTTTAACAAATTTACCAGCCTTTAACGATAATTCACTCACGGTTTGTTTTAGCGAATCATGGCCTTTGCCGGATAAAGCAGACACTGCAGCTAGTTTGAATAACTCCTCAGTTCCATTAATAGAAAAACCATCAATGTCTTCGATTATTTTCTGTTCAGCCATCCTAAAACCGCGCGCAATTACTGCAGGGTGGATTCCCTGAACAACTAATTCCCAAGCATTTCTCAGCATTTCAGAAGCTAAAATAACCGTACTAGTTGTTCCATCCTTAGCGATCTTATCTTGTAAAGAGGATGCGCCAATAATCATTTTTGCAACTGGATGTTCTACTTTAGCAGTTTGTAAAACGGTGACTCCATCATTAGTAACTAAAGTTCGACCATCATCGTCTATCAGTAATTTATCCAAACCCTTAGGGCCAAGAGTTGACCTTATTGCTCCTGCTAAAGCAATGGCGGCTTGGACATTCTTTTTTAGAGCATCACGGCCAGTTGAACGGGTAGTATCTTTGAGAATTTCACCATCGCCCATAGTCAGCCCACCGGCATCATAGACATAAGCGCGACTCAATCCTCGTCTTCTTCAACAACTTCGAAGTCAGCATCAACAACATCGTCACCGCCAACATCTATGTCACCATCTTCACCAGAACCATCTTGCTGTGCCATTTCGGCAGATGCAGCTTCGTATAATTTAGCGGAAACTGAGTGCATGGCTTCTTCGACTTCTTTGACCTTAGCTTGTATTGCAGCCTCATCAATATCTTCTAGATCTAGCGGTTTACCTTCATCATCCTGAACTAATTTTTCTAATTCATCCAATTGAGCCTTTACTGGATCAACTTCAGAATCATCTAACTTATCAGCAGCCTCATCCAAGGTGCGTCGAGTTTGATAAACAACTTGATCCGCCATGTTTCTCAATTCAACTTTAGCCTTTCTTCTTTGATCNTCTTCAGCAAATTCTTCCGCTTCAGCAATCTTAGCTTGAATCTCGTCCTCGCTTAATGAAGTCTGAGATTCAATTTTAACGGATTGTTCCTTTCCAGTACCCATGTCTTTTGCACTAACATTAACAATTCCATTTGCATCTATATCGAATGTGACTTCTATTTGTGGAATGCCTCTTGGTGCCGCAGGTATCCCAACCAGGGTAAACTCGCCTAGAGTTACATTNTCTTTGGCAAATTCCCTCTCACCTTGGAGAACATGAATTGTTACNGCGGGTTGATTATCACTGGCCGTTGAATAAATTTCAGAGCGGCGTGCCGGAATAGTAGTATTTCGCTCAATCATAGTAGTCATAACTCCTCCAAGAGTCTCAATACCCAATGTCAGCGGGGTAACGTCCAATAGTAAAATATCCGAAACACTCTCGTCTCCAGCAATAATACCTGCTTGTAACGCTGCTCCCATAGCAACAGCCTCATCAGGATTAATTCCCTTGTAAGGTGCTTTACCAGCCTCTTTTTCTACAGCCTCTTGTACGGCAGGAACTCTAGTAGAACCTCCCACAAGAATTACCTTATCTACATCGCCTTTCTTGACTCCAGCATCTTTCATTGCTTGCCTTGTAGGGGCCATAGTTTTCTCAATCAACTTGGAAATCAAATCTTCAAATTTTGCCCTTGTCAAGGTAATGTCAAGGTGCTCTGGCTGGCCATCAACCATGGTAATGAATGGTAGATTAATTTGGGTTTGTTGGGTCCCAGAAAGCTCAATTTTAGCCTTTTCAGCGGCTTCTTTCAATCTCGACATTGCCTGTACATCTTTTGACAAATCAATACCGGTATCTTTCTTAAATTCTTTAACTAACCAATCAATAACCATCTCATCAAAGTCATCGCCGCCTAATTTATTGTTTCCAGCAGTTGCTTTAACTTCGATTTGTGGTTGACCATCAACTTGGTATATTTCTAAAACGGAAACATCGAAAGTACCTCCTCCTAAATCATATACTAAGATTGTTTGATCATCATCCTTGTCAACACCATAAGCAAGAGCAGCAGCTGTAGGCTCGTTGATTATTCTTAGAACCTCTAGTCCAGCAATTCGACCAGCATCTTTGGTGGCAGTTCTTTGTGCGTCAGTAAAATAAGCGGGACATGTAATTACAGCTTGATTGATCTCTTCTCCCAAATAAGCCTCAGCATCAGCCTTCAACTTTTGTAATATGAAGGCNGAAATCTCTTGCGGAGTGTANTCTTTGTCATCCACGTTCGTCTTCCANTTTGTACCCATGTGCCGCTTTACTGANAACAGNGTNCTATCTGAATTAGTCACNGCTTGTCTCTTCGCAGTAACCCCAATCAAACGCTCTCCACCATCTTTAGCAAATGCTACAACAGAGGGAGTAGTTCTCGCCCCTTCTGCGTTAGCAATTACTACAGCTTCTCCATTCTCAATCGTAGCAACACAACTATTTGTAGTGCCTAAATCTATTCCTATTACTTTACTCATTTTTTCACATCCTTTATTCAAAATATTGGTATTCCACCATCATCATCTTCATCATCATCGCCAAAGTCAACACTTACTTCACCAGGCTCTGGAATTTCATCATCCAAGGCTGAGCCTTGGGGGGTTAACTTTAGAGTGACATCCAAAATACCATTGGTCAAAGACCAGTTAACCACATCTTCACATGGATGTGGCAATTCTATTTTTGCAACTGGTTTGGGTTGAGAAGATTTCATAATTTTCAATAAATTACCGTCTCTAATTAGCGAAACTTCAACCTCNTTTTCCTCTATNTCCTGCTTCAATGTGAAGTCAACTGTGACACACATATTCCAACCATCTAAGTATATATCNTCAACGGGGAGTTTCAAAGTCTCTTCTTCGTCAATATCAATTTTTGGAGTTTTAATTTCGACAGGAGCGGCATCAACTTGAACATCTACNCCCAGATTGTTTAGTATATCCTCCATCGATTGGCCGGACTGAAACAATTTACCCAGATTAGACAGGTCAAAATTAAAGTTAACATCACCTTTAGCAATCTTCTCAGCGTCAAGGCCTAGATTTTCAAACTGTGATCTAAACTGCTCCATTAATTTACGAACTTGATCTTTGCTAAGCGACATTCCCATGCCNTTGAACATCTCAACCATTTGATCGATTAAATCGTCTTCCCAGTCTTTATCTCCAGCCATGAACTCACACTACTTAACCATCGGTTACATAGTGCCGACAACACCACCATATATGAANTTCACGAAAGCGAATCATCNATTCTAGGCTGATTTATTTCAGAANGCCTACATCTTAAAACNCCAATAATGACGATTAGAATAACTGTCAAGGTTAAGATATTAGCAATTATCATTGCAAGCGATTCGATAGCAATACCGTAGATAAGCCATAGGCTTAGGGATAGTGCAACNATTCCAAACGTCGGAATCGAAATACCATCATGACGTTTATACACCCATACTTGACGTATTTGTGGGCCCCATGCAATAACACCTATTACTCCTGCACTTAATCCGACAAGTTCCAGTAATACGCTCATACATACTCCTGTAAATCCAATCTCTATGATTCCTTTGATAAATCGGAACTATTTGTTCCATTCAGCAGGCGGTTTGGAAATATTGAGTTTAGAGATCTGCGACCAGGGAACTTCTCTACGCTCTTTTTGTCCAACAACATGCATTACTAAAGAAATACCAAAAGGAAGCTTACATTGTATATTCTTTTTATCGATTATTACTTTCCCAGAGGATGGTTGTTTATCAAATATCGAAAAAATAGATTTCTTGTGAACTACATCTCCAGTCACCGTTCCACTTCTCTTGAAAAANATATTATCTATTTCTTCACCCAAACCAAGGCTATACACGTCTCCTTTGAGCATTAACCCACCATTCAAATGCACTTCATCCCATGTGTTGAAACCCTCCAGAGTTTCAACCAGTTCTGGATTTATTTTACCAGGTTTAGTCTTTTTTAGAATNTCTAACATACCTTGCTCATCGACCATTTCAGCAGCCAAATCTTCTGGAATTTTAGGCCATTCAAGCCGATGATGGGTCATCGCTACTATCACCCTAACATCAGGGCCATCTTCAATATTTAATCGCTTATTGTGNAATGCTAATAATAATCGAGACTTTCTAGCAATTCTATCTGCTACACCATCATGATTNTGTTCTCCGCCCTTATTTCTAGTTTGAATAAATTGATGTTTCTTATTTATTATGAATGAACCAGACCAATGTTTCTGCTCGATTATTAAAATTTGATTACCCCCAATAATCACTAAATCAATCTCTCTACGACCACCATCTGGGTCAGGAATCCTAACGGATTCNTAGATCTTCCAACCATTCTTTTTTCCAGCAGCCCTAGATAACTTTGCTAAACGCATTTCTGCTAATTCACCAGCTCTATGAATGTCATCAGGGGGGAAAATCTTACGCCTCTCACGCCACCAAGACCATCGTTTTTTCAAAGACATACATTCACCTAAGAAGTTCTGCTACACTTTCGACAATTAACCCAGGGCTCTCATCATCATCATCTGCAATATCTTCTAGATCACCTAATGTTGCCTCTCCTGATAGAACTAAAATGCCTAAACATCCAGCCCGAGTAGCCATAGCAATATCAGTATACAATCTGTCACCAACCATTGCACAACGAGAAGGTTGTAATCCCAACTCCTCAATTTTATGTAGAATCATTCCTGGGTTGGGCTTACCTGTAATGTGAACAGGATCGACCCCTGTAGTGGTTTTGAACATAGACAAATATGCGCCGACATCTGGCAAACCCCCTTGTGGAGATGGGCAAACCAAATCAGGATGACTTGCAACCATTGGTACCCCCGAGTGTAAGTGAATACTAGCCACGGAAATTTTTTCATAACTAATTTCAGTATCATATCCAAGAACTACAAATTGTGGGTTGTCACTATCTGTTGAAATGCCAGCATCTTCTAACATTTCTCTCATACCACCGGTTCCAACTAGCCATGTATCTGTAACATTATTCCTCTCTAGCCAAGCAAGTAAGTCGTGAGTAGATAACAAAACATCATCTGCAGTAGCAGGAATTCCGAAACTATTCAATTTTAACAGATATTGCTTAACAGACCTACTCGAATTATTTGATAGGAAGAAACGCCTAATTCCTCTTTGTTTACATCTTTCAAGAAAGTCTAAAGCGCCTGGAATCAACTCGCCACCGAGATATATTGTCCCATCTAAATCNAGAAAAATAGCATCAATATCATCTAAATTTTTATTCATATTATCACCTAAAACATCAAGGTTTTGAACATAAACCACGGAGAGTGTAAATTTTCTTGAGCCTCTTTACTAGCAATCATTTCAGTCATCATTTCTTGAAGAGCGGGTTTTTTACTTGCCTTTCCAACAAACCAATTTAGTAGCCATTTACGACGACTTAATTTTTGCATGTTGAAAGAATTTTTCAATTCAGGNCCAAGAGCATTCCACAATTCATCTTGATATTGTTGATGGGGTAATTTTTCGATAATATGTCTAGCAGCAATTTCTCCACTGACTAGTGCATTACCCACNCCTTCGCCAGAAAAAGGATCGACAAGAGATGCNGCATCTCCAACCAATCTAATACCATTCATAGTATTTCTACGAGGCTGTAATTTTGTCTTTTTACGCGGAGATCCAAATGGTAATTGCCAGCCTTTGGCACTACCCGGGAGCATTTCTGCATCACTAAAACGCTCTTTGAATAGAGGATGATTTGCTATTACGTCTTTTTGCATAGCCTTTAATTTCTTTTTTTGCTTATCCATAAGACTCATCACCATTCCAATTCCAACATTTACTACCCCTTCCGAGACAGGGAATAACCAGAAATATCCAGGAACAACCGAATCAACAAAATGTATTTCAATATCTCCAACATTTTCCGTGCATCCTTTGACATTCTTCCAGTATTCGCGGTATCCTCCACAATAGTGAGACCTGTCAATCATATTTTCTTCATAACTTTCTTCAACCAAGGCTTTAGCAACCGGNCATCGATACCCTCCAGCACCAATAATTTCTCTCGAGGAAAAAGTCATCTCTTTTCCATTTCGTCCTCCGATTTTAACTACAATACCAGCGGCATGACGCATATCTCCACTCCCTTTACCCGGGTCCTCCCCACCATTGCCGTCATCAAAGATAACAGATTTCACATCCCCATCTTGAATAATATAGCCACCCGATTCACGCACCATTTTCTGGCACTCATCAAATAGAAGATGGTCAAATTGAATCCTCGGTAAAGAGTAACCAGCTTCCATTCTTTCCACGTCTTCTTCAGGCAAGGCAACTCTTACAGTATGTCCTTTTGGAGAAGAAAATTTAATCCCAGTTACCCTAAAATGAGGGCTTTCCTCTAATTTTGCTTTCACGCCTAGATTCTTGACGTGACTAAGAGATTTTCCACCAACAGCATCCCCACAAACTTTGTCTCTTGGCCAGATTCCTTTTTCGATCAACAAGACCCTCTTTCCGCCTTTAGCAAGATATCCGGCAGCAGATGAACCTCCAGGGCCGCCACCTACAACTATTGCATCAAATACACTACCGTCAGCAGGAATTTCTCCGGTCTCGATGGGCATCTCCCATGAATGAAGTTGGCTAGCCATGACTCCCCCAGAAAGCGCACGACTCTTGAGGCTTCGCGTCATCCAACTCATCAAAAAGCCAAATTACAACCATTATACTCATGCGGTGAATCGCTGTGGATAATTTATGGGCGAGGTAAAATCATCATNGGTCGAAACCGATTTCCTCGCGGTAAAAGTTTCAAGCAACCAAAGGAAAAAAGCGATTTATGCATTACTGGCTGTTACTTTAGTTTGGGGTGCTACATTCATTTGGATGAAACAAGCATTGGATAATTTAGAGGAAGAGAAATTGGCTTTCGGCAAGAATGCTGTAGTTGCTACTTTGGTAGCAGCAAGATTTGCTATAGCCTCAATTGTAATGTTGGCTTTTTTCTCTAAAGCAAGGAGCGCACTCAACAGTAGAGAGATGTGGAAAGACGGAATATTACTGGGAGTTCTAATGTTTCTTGCCTATTTTTCGCAAATGGTAGGATTAGATGACATAGATCCTTCAGTATCAGCTTTCTTAACTTCTCTATATGTTGTTTTTACGGCAATTATAACGACTTTTATGGCTAAAAAAAGACCTACTAGGATATTGATATGCGGTGTACTTTTAGCAACTTTTGGGGCTGGCTTTATCGAAGGCCCGCCACATGTTTCTTGGGGTCTGGGAGAGATTCTAACAGTTATTTGCGCTGCTTTATTTGCTTTACACATCATTTTTACACAGAAAATAACCTTGCTTAGAGACCCTATAGGCGTATCTACTACATCATTTATCGTAGTCACATTATGTTCGATTTTAATGGTATTTTTATTAGGCGATGGAAGGGATTTCAAACAATGGAATTTANTAGCATCAGATGGAGTTCTAATACCCGTATTATTACTCGGTTTAGGAGGGACATTCTTCTGTTTATTATTGCTAAACTTATTCCAAAGATACCTGCATCCGGTTCAAGCAGCTATAATTTATGCTCTAGAGCCTGTATGGGCTACTACTATAGCACTAAGTCTAGGGATGGTAGACTGGAGTATTTGGATTATTATTGGAGGGGGCTCCCTGTTTATTGGTAATATAATCGTGGAAGCCTTTGGTGGAACCGATAAGTCAACTGAGCAGGAATGAATTCCAAGCGCATCGTTCAAAGCCCTCCTATCCTTCGACCTAATTAGGCGAGAACATGTCGGACGAACCAAGTGATAATTTTGAGGGATTTGGAAGCAAGGCCGTTCATTCTGGAACCAAACATGTAGGAGATGCAGTAAATACTCCCATTTTCCAATCCTCAACATATAAATTGACAGATGAAAGATATGCTGGATGGGCTGCAGGCGCCCACCANACACTTCTTTATGCTAGAATTACATCTGTTAATGCTGAAGCAGTATGTGATAAATTACGTGCCTTGGAAGGGGGCGAAGACGCTGAAGTATTCGCGTCGGGAATGGCAGCAATATCCACAACTCTGATGACATTTTTATCTTCTGGAGATCACATAGTTGCATCAACAGATGTGTACGGTGGAACTTATGGGCTTTTGACTGAAGAGATGCCAAGGTTCGGTATAGAGGTTTCAATGGCCGATATGACAGACCCATCTTCTTATGAGGCCGCTATTCAACCAAATACCAAGATTCTCTATATTGAAACACTAACAAACCCAGTTTTGAAGGTATGCGATATAGAAGCCATGGCTGCCATTGCAAAAAAGCACAACCTCCTCTGTATCATTGACAATACATTTACTTCTCCGTGGGGTTGTCAACCACTAAAAATGGGTGCTGATTTAGTGATTCATTCCACAACCAAATACCTTGGAGGCCACTCAGATATTATTGGTGGCGCAGTGGTTGGTTCTAAGGAGCACATTGAGAATATATTCCATCGTAAAGTACACTTCGGAGGCAGCGCTGACCCTCACAACTGTTACCTATTAGAAAGAGGAATGAGGACTTTACACGTTAGAATGCCAAAAATTTGCTCTAATGCAGCAGAACTCGCAAAGCGCCTAGAAGCACATCCATTGATTGAAAAAGTCAATCACCCAACCNTGAAATCTCATAGTGATTATGAGGTTGCACAAAGAATAATGCCAAAGGGTACTGGAATGATTGGTTTTGTTGTAAAAGGCGGAGATCAAGCGGCGCTTTCTTTCATGAGAGGACTTACAATGATATACGAGGCAACCAGTTTGGGTGGAGTTGAATCATTGGTAGAATGCCCATTCAATTCTAGCCATATGATGATTCCAGAAGAAGTACGTCATGCGGCTGGATTAGTTCCAGGATATGTTAGAATGAGTATCGGGATTGAAGATATTGAAGATTTGTGGGCAGATATCGAAAGAGGTTTTGCCAACTTGGACTAATCAACTCTCACCAATATCTCTGCGTAAGTTAGTAATTGCTTCACTCCATGATTGTTTCATTTCTGCAACATCATCATCTTCACAAGAAAGAAGGCTTTCACCAGCAGCCACCAACCCTTTGGTAGCAGTCATCCAAGCACTTGCACGGTTTCTTGCATCTCCTTCAAAATGCCATTCTTGTCCGGTAGATCTGCCTACTGCAAGTAGCCACGCCCAAGATGCAGCTGCTTTGTCAATCGAATCATGCCTGGCAGTTGCCATTCTTTCTGCCTTACCCAATCCTTCCATTAGGCCGACTCTTACTAAGTCATGAATGTGTCCAGTAGCCCCTTTAACCTCCCCAACCTTAGTTGTAAATCTAGAGGTTAATTTTGCTGATTCTCTAGCAGAATCAAGGCCCTTCAGAAAAGTTCCAAACGGTTTTGGTTTTTTGTTCTGTTTTTCCCAGATTTGCTCTCCTTCCTCACCAATGATTCCAATACTCTCCAATGCTGAAAGTCCATAATCTTCCCAAAGAGCGGTAAGGATGTCACCACAACTAGCCCCTTCCATTACTTCGACAGTAGGCGTCTTTCTTTCCGAAATTTCACCTCTAGCATTTATTCTTAATCCCTCTTCATTATCAGAAATATCTTCAACACAAGANATCAAAATATGTCCAGCAAAGTCTCTCTCACCAGCCGAACCAGCGGTGTCAGCGAGAGCCTCAACAATTTTGTTAAAATCCGATTTATCGATCCATTTTGAATTAATTATTAACCCCTCATCGATAGAATCTAGAATTGAGCGTTTTATGGCTTTAGGAATTACNCCCTCATTCATTGTTAGACCTTGCCAAGCATCGATTATTTTNCCAACACTTTCTAAGGTTTCACTTGACATTTCCTTATCTTGAGGCCAACCTTCTGGAATCCAAACACCTTCAATATCAACAATTGATGGTAAAAACGGGGGTAGCATTGATAATGCAAGGTGGTGAATGAATGACGACTCCTTCTTAGTCACCTTTTCAATTGAATCAAACCCTATAGCTACCACTTGGCCTTTTTTGAAAGATAACTTAACATAACCATTACTGGAAGAAATCGAATCCTTTACCNCGGAAAAATCTACATCATCGGTATACCAAATTTTTTTACCATCAATTTCNTTAGTTTTGAAATCAAATCTAGAACGTGATAAAACATCAGTAACCCATTCATTTGGAGGGTTAGGGTCGGGTCCTGTACATACAAAACCNCCNTTCCATGAGAAAAAATACATCCCTCTTTTTGCATGCTCTTCCCAAGGAAGCATTCGAAGTGTAATATTNGAATANTTTTGCAATCCTGCAAGATAGCCTTGTTTTCCATCCCCTCTTCTAACATATGATGCNGTACCAAATGATGCCGATGAAAATTTACCAACCGTGGAGAATTCTGTATCATGACAAGCGTGTAAAGAACCNGCAAATGCCTTTGCAACGGGGTCTCCTCTTTTTGCCATCATTCTTTTTCCTAGCCACTTTGTATCATTTTTCTTNTTGACGATCTTTTCTAACTCTCTGAGAGTTTTTGTAACAGGGTCGGTCCTTCCCCAGCGNAATTTACCATTCCAAGTCATAGCGGGTAAGTGCGAACGAGGATTATCTAATAATCGAGTCAATTCTTTCTTTATTTTTTTGACAGTTGCTTCGTTAGCATGCTTAGTCCCCCGCATACGGACCTTTGCTCTCTTTTGTCCAGGGAATTCTACTTGCGCTGGTTTTGCCATTAACTCCCCTCATCAAGTCCAACAGAGGATATGGTTTGAGTTCTTCGTTATTTTTCTTATCAGATTTTTACAAATAAATGAAAATATACTGTATCTTCATGAAATAGAAACCATCCCATAGGGCATGGCCGAAGTCACATTACTTGGGATTGCCCAAGATGGCGGAAGGCCTCAACCTTTGTGCGTAAAGCCATGTTGTGCTAATGTAGGATTGGATGAAAGAGCATTTCCAACTTCAATGGGAATCAAATTTGAAGACTCGAGCACCCATCTTTTTGATGCTACTAGAAATTTAGG
This sequence comes from Methanobacteriota archaeon, assembly GCA_002702945.1. The sequence continues at coordinate 32,416 of PADF01000037.1, read as the reverse complement.
CGATCAACTAGATATTTGGCAAGAAAACCTCCCTTCCCATGTTTGGCTTACCCATGCCCATTTCGGGCATGTCGATGGCCTTGGATTATTTGGAAGAGAGACGATCGGCGCTAAAGGAATTATTCTTCATGTTTCACAACAGATGCAACAATTAATTCATGCAACACCACAGTGGGCGATAATGCTTGAACAGGGAGTATTTACCCTAGAAGTATTTTCTACAGGGGAAGAGATAAATTTTGGAACAGAGACAATAATTCCTCTATTAGTGCCCCATAGAGATGAATTATCAGATATGCATGCATTCATAGTCAGGGGCGATAATAAGTCATTGCTCTATTTGCCAGACCACGACACATGGGAAGAAACACTATCCTCATATGGATGTAAATTAATCAGAGAATGGTTTGAAAAATTCAACATCGACACCGCTTTTATCGACGGAACTTTTTGGTCTCAGCATGAACTTTCGGGGCGTTCGCAAGAAGATGTCCCTCACCCACCAGTTAGCCAAACAATTGCTCATTTAGGAACTAGGCTTCCTAACGACGCAGAAGTATTTTTTATCCATCTAAATCATACAAATCCACTTTATGATAAAACAAGNTCTGCATACAGAACAGTAGATTCAATGGGCTGGAAAATTGGCGTTCAAGGAATGAAAATAACTCTATGAGGCCATTTTTACTTCTTCAGGCGTAAAGGTCAATGCAACCCAAGTGATAGTGATAGATTCTCCACCATCTTGTCCAATAGGGTTTGGTTGGTTCGTTTCGACTGCCACATCGGAACGATAGAAACCTTGCATTCTAGAAGAGTCTCCCATAGTTTCTCTAATCGATTCTAATTCGGTATCAGTTCCATTAATTGAATATTCTCCACTACCATTGCCAGCCCACATTGAAAGATTAGAATCGGTGGCTACAAATGCCATTAATTGATTTGATTCATCACATGTAGTCGTCGAACTAGGTGAATCTTCAACTTCGTCATGGGGGCCATTTGAATCAGAGAAATCAGGTGTAGTGAATACTTCATCACAAGTATTTGTGCCAAATTCATTTGTTTCTCCAAATGAAATAAATAGGCTGATCGATATTATCGCGTTTGACGTCTCTACAACCTCGAAATTTGACTCCACCATATCTCCATTTCCTATGAATAGTGTTTCAGTTTTAATATTCTGAATTACTGTGTAGTTTAATTGATACCCGGCAGTGCCACTTTCAGAAACCTCTTGTTCTGGAGCAAATGCAGAGTAACTACCCTCCATTACTCCGACAAATGCTAGTAGTATTACAGCACCAATAGCGGATATTTTTCTTGTGGGTATAGCGTATCTGCCAAACGGGTTATCCATTGATTCTTCACGCCTCCAACATAACCAGAAGTGTACTGCAAATGCTGCACCTATTCCTGGAACAGATGGGAAAATACCCCCCGGCCAATCTCCATCAAAGTACTTAGCAGCAGCAGCAGTCCATACTAATACACCTGATAATGCTGCAACCATCATTAGAATAGTATGCTTAGAATCGGGCTCATAACCTGCCATTCTAATTAGGATAAGAGGTACAAATATTCCTCCAAGTCCATATACAGCAAATACAACTAGTACAAACACAGAGTCCCCAAATCCAGGGAATTGTTGGCCGACTAGCGAAATAGCAGTTGCGAACGCAGCAACTGCTAAAGTGACCTTCTTTGTTTTACCATGATCTTGATTCCATTCTGGTTTGACATCATCTGTAATAGCAGCAGTACAAGCCAAAACTTGACTGTCAGCAGTGGACATTGTAGCAGCAAATATTGATGCTAAAATTACTCCACCAAGCAAAGGATTGAGGCTTTGAGCGAGTTTTGGTAAACCAGACTCAGCATCTGCAGCAGCCATTTCAGGGAATATCGCACGACAAGCTAAACCAATGATGAACATTAGCGCAATAAATGGCGTTTGCCAAACAAAGAACCACACCATTGCTTGTTTTCTATCACTGTCATCTTTCAACGTCATTACTCTTGATACCACTTGAGGTTGGCCAGCAACACCCAGTCCACCTAAGAAGAAAGCAGCGACCCAAAGAGTAGCGCCGAATTTTAATCCAGACGGGTAAATATTTACCATATTAGCATCAATTCCAGCAATAGTGTCATGAAGTCCGGAGAAACCACCGACTTTACCTAAAGCAACGAGGCAAAGAATCGTAGAACCAATTATCATTACACACGATTGTGCAGCATCGGTCCAAATCGACGCCCTTATTCCACCTGCATAGCAGTATGCAACTACAAGAACAAAACCAATCAATATACCGAGAATTTCTGACCAGCCTAGCATTGAATTGAGAGCAACTCCACCTGCAGTTAATTGGGCAGCTGCATATATTGAAAGGAAGAAAACAGAAAGTATGGCTGCTAATTTTGCTTCAGGGGCCCCAGTTTTGTTTGAGACTAGAGAGGAAAGAGAACGCAACCCTCTTTCATTTCCTTCTTTTTGTATATATTTATACAACCAAATCCAAGCGACTAATTGACCTATTGTTGAAACAATTGCAATCCAAATTGCCGAATAGCCGCTAATGAAAATAAATCCAATAAAACCTATGAACATGTATCCGGAATTCCATGTACTAACAGCGGAAAGAGCAGCAAGGGCAGGATGCATCCCTCGTCCAGCGACTAGGTAATCATCAGTAGTATCTTTTTTCACCCTCATGGATGCGAGCCCAACGCCTGCAAAAAACGTCATGAAAAGCAGGAATGAGAATAGTATCATTAGTTCATCAGACATATTCTAACACCTCTCTATTGCCAACGAAGCAAGGCCTTCTCTTCAACTTCACTCGTAATTGCAGGGAAAATAAGACAATTTAATCTCCCGCCAACCATATTTTCAAGTTTAGCAACTGTAGTATAAGTTATTTTTTCATCTTTCGTGCCCATGTCCGCACATAATACAACTTTTATTTCACTAAAATCTAACTTGATAAATTCCTCAAATGCCGATTTTTTTACTATGTCGATTTTTGAATCCTCAGTAATATCATAGTCCACCAGGCGCATTTTTTCTTTCATCAATTTAAGAGAATGGCATGCATCTTTTGGCTGCATTGGGGCTTGTTTACCAGTACCAGCTCCTGTAGGATCTAAGTCTAGTAGTGCTAAGGTATGTTGATTGTAAAAACGGTTCATAGCAACCACTTCTAAGGGCGATGTCGCTATCCACCCACTGTAAGGATAAGTAATCGTAGTTTGTCTACCAAATTTATAATTCGACAACCCAACTGCACCGGTAACTAATGTCGTAATCGAAATACCATGAAAGACCAAACAGTTTACGCCAGCCTCCATTGCTTGAAGTTGCAAGTCAACATGAGTAGTTGCTTGTAACGGATCTCCAACTACTAGTAGAGCAACTAAACTACTTTTGGATAATTCTAGCAATGCAGTTGGATTTTCTACTTCCGGCCGCATTACCATTTCGATTTTACCGATTTCACTTTCTAAACTTACCAGCTCCTCGTCAGGCCAAAGAGCAGTATATGCTTCATAGCGACGATAATCTGCAGCGATAGCGGCCTGTTTTGCTTCAATAGTCATCGAGGAAATTTTACCTGGCCCCATGCCAATTAACATCAATCCACATTTAGGGAATATGAGTTCATTTTCCGTCGCCATGCTCAAAACTCCCCCTTGCTTGGATGGGGCGAAGCCTATGCGTCATTTGAGAGTGCCGAGTGAAGAAACTCAACATTGGTTGGAGTTTTGTCGCAACAAAGGTTGGCTCATGCCCGGCGCAGGAGTCTTGACATTGGAAGAGGGACTGAAAGGAATTCCGATAATCGATTCTGCACCAAATGACGGTGACGAATTCTGGCAAGGTAATAGCACATTTATTGCACAGGGACTAACACGCGGTCCAGAACATTGGAGCGATAGATTGAGTAAAGAAATTCTCAATCAAATAACACATTTATTGCCAAAATCTCATGAAATACAAGGTGATGTTTTGATTGTAAAATTAGATGATGAGATCATGGAGTTTTCACAACAAATCGCACAAGCCATGCTTGAACAATTTCCCTCTATACGGTTAGTATGCGCGGATAAAGGAGTAGTTGGTAATTTCCGCGTTAGAAACCTCCTCCCAATTGCCAGCAGAGACGGAAATATGACCACTCGAACAAAAATCAAGGAAAATAATAAGTCGATTTGGACAGATCCTGCGAAGGCTTATTTCTCTGCCAGATTATCAAATGAGAGAATACAGAATTTAACATCAGCCATAGATTTACGTAGTGAGTTGAATAGAAAATTACGACTATGCGACCCTTATGCTGGTGTTGGACCAGGAATAATTCCTCTAATATTGGAACATGATTTAATCTCACATTGTTATGCGGGAGATTTGAATCCAGATGCTTTTGAATTACTAGAATTAAATTTACATGATTTAATTTCTAAAAATAAACTTACTGAAATAGATTTGGTTTTGAAAAATCAAGATGCCAGGAAATGGAAAAACAAACAAGAAAATATCAATAAAATTGATTTTCTTTTAGTCAATTTACCACATGATAGCATTAACCACTTACCTGAATTATTACCACTTTTAGCCAAGGGCAGTATTACAAAAATAAGAGGCTGGGCAATCATCGAAAGGTCTGAATTAAAGAACTCCGAAAATCAAATTAAAAACATTCTAAATACTTCAAATGCAGATGTAAAATCTATACATTGCAGCGAGGTTAAGGGCTTTTCGTCTTCAAAAATATTTATGCGGTTTGAGACCAAACAGATTATCCCATAAGCGTGTAATTCATCAAGAAGGACCGCTTCGCAGTGTCATGGCCGTTATAGTAAAGTGTGATTGTGGTGTTGAAATCGACATTACTGGAACAACTCCTAGAAAAGACGGAACTAAAGTTTGGTGCAGAGTTTGCGGAAGTACAACTATACACCATCCTAATGAAAATCGTTAGCGATTTATTCAATAGCCGATTTTATTACCACCGTTCATGACTGATTTAGTTGGGCAAGTAGATGAAAGAGGATTGGCAATATCTCCCACACTACCAGAAGAGCGTAAGAATTTTTTAATCGACATAGATGGTACAATTTGTGAAGATATACCCAATGAAGAGCCAGAGAGAATGGCGACAGCGGCGTGCTATGAAGGCGTTGTTGAACAAATTAACAAGTGGTATGATCAAGGCCATCAAATATGCTTCTTCACTGCTCGAGCAGAGGAACACAGAGAAGTTACCGAAGAATGGCTATCTAAGCACGGATTTAAGTGGCATACTTGTTTATTTGGAAAACCAAGAGGTGGAAACTATCATTGGATAGATAATCATATAGTTAGGGCCACTAGATTCAACTCTAAAATGACCGAATTCGTTAAAAAAATGGTTGAAGTTGAAGTTTTTGACGACTGATTATTATAATTCTAAACAACCGTTTATATCACCAACCACGATGTAGTGTTATGACTCAGTGGGATTTTTCACTAAATAATGCAGTACCAGACACACCTACACCTAGTCGTAGACCTTCCAAACAAACACCTCTCCGAAGAAAAAGAACCGCTAGCAGGCCTTTGGTAGAGCAAAAATATAATACTCATTTAATTCATGCAGGTAACAGTAAAAATTCAATTTTTAAGAATGGTAAAAAAATAAGAATCCGTAAAGTAAAGAAGGACTGAATTGAACATATATTCAATATCAAAAATATATTCAGTAAATCAGGGACTAAAATCCCTAAGAAATGTCAATGAAACTAGGATTATGAGTTTGCAATTAGGTGATAAATAGTCCTAACATGGATACCAGTTGCCCCATTCTTGACCATCATATTTGTCTTAGCGCCCCAAAAAGTTCCTGCAATATCCATATGGGCCCATGTTATTTGCTCACCATCTTTTTCATAATCTCGGTTAGGTACGAATTGTTTCAAGAAGGCGGCTGCAGTATTTGCGCCACCCCATCTACCTGCTCCAAGATTTCTTGTATCTGCAATTTTTGAATCCGTCATCTCTTTTTCAAACGCAGGAAGAAGAGGCATTGGCCAAGCTAATTCACCTACAGCATTTCCTGCTTCGTGAATTCTCGTTCTGAAGTCATCATCATTTGACCAAAGTCCAGTCGCTTCATGTCCTAAGGCTACAACACAAGCACCTGTAAGGGTAGCAAAATCAATTATATATTCTGGATCAAATTCTGCAGCCTTCCAAAGCCCATCAGACAAAACCAATCTTCCTTCAGCATCAGTATTCAAAATCTCAATAGTTTTTCCTGAAAGCCCTTTTATGACGTCCCCAGGCCTTGTTGCATTCGCCGCAGGCATGTTTTCAGCCATGCATGTAATTCCCACGACTTTGCCTTCATAACCGGTTTGAGCAAGCGCTTCCATGGTTCCAAACACAGTCGCAGAACCACCCATATCATACTTCATTTCATCCATATTTGCACCAGGCTTCAAAGAGATGCCCCCAGTATCAAAGGTAATTCCCTTTCCAACAAGAACAGGGCATCTTCCTTTTACATCTTTATTCATTTCAAAAATAACCATACACGGCTTTCTAGACGAACCTTTCCCAACAGCTACTAGGCCGCCCATTCCAGCTTTTATTGCTTCATCATAGTTGATGATAGTTACATCGACATTATCGAAATCCTTAGCCCAATCTCTTGCCATATCTGCGAAAACTTCAGGATACATATCATTTGGTGGACAGTTTCCTAAATCTCTGGAAAGGTGTACTCCTTTACAAACTCCTTTTAGGACATTTACCTGGCCTACTAATTCTTCTTCTTCCTTTTCAGAGCAATTAATTCGAATAGAAACTTCAGTTTCCTCCTCTTCCTCATCCTTTTTCTTATACTCATCATAAGAGTAGTCTCTCAGCATCATACCTTCGGCAAATGCAGCCATATGCGAAATTCCAGCACCATCAAATCTAACGGTCATCTCAGTTCCATGGGATTTTTTGATTGTAGCAGTTACACTTGCCCCTGCATTTCGGTAATCATGAACAGTGCAATCATCCGACTTTCCTAATCCGACAAGTATCGCTTTACCATCTTCTCCACCGTAAAGAGTCATTGTAGACTTTTTCTTAGCTTTAAAATCACCAGTTGAGAGGACGCGGTTAATTTGATTCTTCATAGAAGAAGACATTCCAGTTTGGCATTTTTCAGGTACGCCATCACTACCTTCAAAAATAGGTAAAATTAGCGTTCCGTTGATATTTTCACTTGCACTTACAGTTAGTTCCATTGTGTCACCATTAATGCCGTAAGGCCGAAAGCATTTCAACTATCGTGTATTTCGGAATCACAATTTTCGTCAAAATCCTCGTCTTCAGGTTTCAAAACAACTGCTAAGCCTACAATAGAAAGAACTGTAGTGAGGGAGTTAAACAAACCAAACCCGACCAAAAATCCAGTATCATCATCTTCAAATTTTTCAACAACTTCTACCTCTATCGGCTCAGTTACCCACCGAGACGCATTTATCACTCTAACTTGATAGTATAATTGCCACATACCATCACCAGAATAACTTAGATTAGAACTATCTAAATCGATTGTTGTTGTATTTGTGGCATTAACAGTAAATGGTGACGACGTCCATTCGACTTGGCCACCGCTATCGACATACTGAACTGTAGCGTTAATTGTAGACGCTTGGCCCAAATTATCAACTTCAACACTAACAATATCATTAGAGATTTCAATAGATTGGACTTCTAGTTGTGCTCGCCAATACCATACATTATTGATCAGATATCTCATAACATCCATTTCTTCACCCAAGCGATCATTTAGATTTTCAACCGACCCAGGAATAAATTGCTCATCATCGGTTTCAAATGTAAATGTAGGGTAACCCATGACTCCATACCCATAATCTCGACTAGTTCCGCAGTTAGGGTAAAGTCCTTGGTTGGCATTTTGGATAGGAATACTAGAGATGTTGGAATTCACATCTTCTCTAATCTGGTGATATAATTCCCAATCGGCAGGCTGTTCGGGCCATTTACCCCATGGGTAGAGCATAATCCAAACACCCGTATGCATTGTAACATACAGGTCGGCATCGGGCACTTCTGTATTCATGTAGATGGAATTAGCTAATGTTTCAGACTCACTAAATGCGCTACTGCCGGGTTGAGTAGTAGGGCATGTATTCCAAAAGTGATCATAATTTCTGTTAAGGTCAACTTGGTTGATATTCCACCGAGTATCGATATCATTACCATCAGGATTTAACATAATTAGAACATGAACCTCTGTATTCTGTAAAACATTTATCGCTTCTTCATTTCCTTGCGCCCAACCATCTATGTACCATTTAGCGGATAACCAAGCAAGGGCAGTTCCCAGGTATTCATTCCCATGGTGCCCACCATCGATATAGACAATTTCTTTAGCACTTCCATCAGGTTTGGTTTCATTGGACCAGTCAGAAAGCCTAACCACCCACAACTCCTTGGGAATAGGTGCTCCTTCAGATACGCCAGCACTTACTAAATCGACAATTTCTGGATAATCATCAGCCCATTCATTGACTTCAAGGGTTAATGCAGCCCAACTCATGTGTACATGATTATCGATGGGCTCCCCAGGCCATGTCTGCTCATCATTGGTTTCGCTTTGTGCACTAGTGGCAGGAATGGTTGAAAGTAGTAAACATAACACCAGCCCTACAGCGACTCTCATGACAATCCCTATTTATCAAACAATAAAAACGCTTTCTAATGGAAAATTCACCAATCACTAGTGAATGCATTCGGGTTAACAACCCTTTCAGATTCGCGAGTCCAAATAGTACCAGTGTCCCCGCCGCCATACAAATCAGCGAACGGATCAATTTCCTCAGCTTTTCTATTTCTCTGCATGTAAGCCTCAACACTTTCTCTCAAATCAGGTTTGAATTTCCAGTAATGAATCCTCCATTCCCGTCCGTCCCACAAAGTGGTTTCCTCGGATTCTGTAGTCAGCAAATTATAATCTTGGAACATATAAAACAGGTTTCTATCGGTAGGCTCTAAGGCATTGTCAATAATTCTGTTATAGAATCCAAAGAAGCCTAGAGCATGCTCAGCCATACCTTGGGCCACTTCATCTTCCATCTCTAAATCAATATGCTGTTGAATGGCTTTAGTTAATTCTCCTAGTGTCATACCCATTTGAAAACCCCCGCCCGCGCACTTATTGTCCGAGAACAGTAATTATATTGTACACCGACCCATATTAAATCATCGGTAAATTTGGCACTTTTCTACTGAAATCCGGCAAATCACCTCCACAAAAATGCACCAAACCCTCAATACAGAAAGAGCCTAGCCACGCCCGTGGCAGATGAATTTGTTGAAGGCAATTTTTTGGGCCTTGCCGAACAGGAAGGTAAGCCAGATATTGCTATTTTACAGATACCATATGAGTTGACAACATCTTATGGACAAGGGACTTCATTAGGTCCAGCGGCATGCATTGCGGCTAGTGGACAGGTTGAATTATTTGATCCGATTTTAGGCGATGACTTGCCGGCTGGTAAGAACATAAAGACAATCCAACCTTGGGATGGACAAGGAAATAGTCTTCGAGAACAATTAGATGGAATTTCAAATTATCTTGCTCCATGGTTCGATGGCAAAACATTCCCAGTAATTCTGGGCGGAGAGCATGGTATTTTACCAGCCATTGTCGATGCTGCTGGAAACCATCCACTTATCGATGGCGAATATTCGAAACTGTCGATTGTCCAAATAGACGCACATGCTGATTTGCGCGAAGAGTTGGATGGAGAGCCATTTTCTCATGCATGTGCAGCATCCAGGGCCATGGATTTCGGATTAAAACACCTATATCAGGTTGGGATTAGAGCATTTTCAAAAACCGAATATCAAAGAATCCAAAGCGATGATAATATAACTACATTTTTTGCATCAGATATTCAAAAATCAGAAGGATCAAATTGGCAGGGTTGGATTCAGACACTTGCTTCTATCGAGGGCCCCGTTCACCTAACAATAGACATTGATGGATTGGATGGTAGCTTGGTTCCAGCTACGGGCACACCAGTTCCTGGAGGATTGTCGTTTTGGCAAGCAGTTGAGACCATACAAACTATATTTTCATCTTCCAAAGCCACCGTTATCAGTATGGATGTAAATGAGATTGTACCACAAAAAGATACGCCATTAACTGAATTTACAGCAGCGATGCTTGCAACGAAAGGAATAGTCCATCACATTAACAACACCAATAACAAATCCTAATTCATAAAATCATTACTAATAAGACAAAACCAAATAAAATTGAAATTATTTCAAATCTATAATCAACCGAGGCGATAATATGAAAAAATCACATGGCAATCATATTTTAGTTGATTATACCAATTTTTTCACCGATGTAAAAAATATTGGTAACCTAATCCTCTCACTAATGGAACAAGCAGTGGATAACAGCAATGCTAGGAGAGTACATTCACATGTTGAAATTTTTGATGGGGTAATTTCACCACCAGGATTTGCAGCAGTAGTATTGTTAGATGAAAGCCATTTATCAGCACATTGTTATTCCGAAAAAGGCTGGCTGGCAATCGATTGTTTTACTTGTGGGGGCACCGATGCCAAATCGATTATCGACGAAATTCACCATCATCTTATTCATTTATCTCCTGGAATGAAATTGGAAAAACAATCATCAGCAGATCGATTTTTACATGGAGGTGAGTAATATGAGCATACGTAATTTTGTTGACTCTAATTTATTACATTTTAATGCTGGAGAATTAAGAAAAGCCGCTAACTCATTATCTCAATTTATTGATAGTGGTGGTAAAATTTTCATTACACTAGCAGGTGCAATGAGTACTGCAAGGTTAGGTAAAACATTGGCGCCACTCATCAAGATGGGCGCAGTGGCCGGAATTTCTTGTACAGGTGCAAATTTGGAAGAGGACGTCTTCTTACTGTTGGCCGAATCTAATTATGAATCGATAGACGATTGGCGCAGTCTATCTGGCGAAGATGATGCAGAATTTCTTTCTAGGCAACTTAATCGTGTGACAGATGTATGTATTCCAGAGAACGAGGCAATTAGAGAGATTGAAAATGCTATTTTGCCACTTTGGAAGGACTCTTCAAATAATAAAGAACCACATCTTCCACACGAGTTTTTCTACCAAATATTACTGAGCAATCAATTAAATTTAGACGGTAATCCAAATGAGAGTTGGGTTATGGCTGCTGCAGAGACAAACCTTCCACTTTTTGTCCCAGGCTGGGAAGATTCGACAATGGGGAATATTTTTGCTTCACATGTCATTAATTCAAAAATCGATGCAGACACCGTTCTTGGCGGCATTCATTATATGACCGAATTAGCATCTTGGTATGAGGCACAAAACTCCCCACTTGCCTTTTTCCAAATTGGGGGCGGAATCGCCGGAGATTTTCCCATCTGCGTCGTTCCACTGTTGAACCAAGACTTACAACGTGAAGTCCCATTGTGGTCTTGGTTTTGCCAAATCAGCGAATCTACTTCATCATATGGCGGCTACTCAGGCGCTCCTCCAAATGAGAAAATAACATGGGGTAAGTTATCAATTGATACTCCAAAATTTGTAATTGAAAGTGATGCAACAATTGTCGCCCCACTAATTTTTGCTTACCTGTTAGATTATTGAAGATAAACTCTTCAATTAAGATGAATTGGCTTTTCTGTGGCAGAAAGTAACGGTAAGGTATTTTCCATTGTCGAGTGGTTAGTGTTAGCCATTGTATTATTTGCTACAATTTCCTTTCAGCCGGAGCAAAACCATTCTGAAGATGTCGAATATCAAAGCTCAAAAATCACAGGAACAGTTGAATTATCTACTCGTTCAGCCATGAATGCGCTTGGATTAGATGATTTCAAAATCGGTCCTTTAGCAACAGTTGATTTAGTATCCAATCCTGTGATTTCTAAAGACTGTTTAGATTGTCAATTTCCAGTTTCGGGAATAAATGTGTACGGATCTGTAGTAATTACTGAATTAATTGACCAAGACGATAGGCAAGGTAGAGTAGAGGCGGACTTGAATTTAACATATCTAAGAGAAATTAGCTCCCAAGATTTGATTTTTAGAGAATGGCTGATTTTTGATTGGGATGCTGGAGAACTTTCTAGTCAGTTAGAGATTCAAATAATTCATGATCCACCAAGATGGAGCCCCGATAGCGATGATCATGCAGCATATATTGACACTGGCAATGGATTGAAAACAAGATCAGGGCCAGAAATACTTATTCAAACCTTAACTGAAAACAAGTCATCAATCATTGGCTGCCTTCCAGACAGTTTTCTTTGCAGAATCTCGACTTCAGACGTAAACCTAATATCAACCTCAACCACTATTGAACAACCACTTTCAATTAATCATCCTCAGAGGTGGGCTGAGTACAATATTTCCCAAACGGGGGTAACTCCAAATGAGATCTTATCAATTAGAGATTTATTCGAATTAGAACAGGAAATAACCCAAACCCAATCTTGGTGCCCATTCATCAACCAACCAGTTGAGAATAGTAAATCCTGGAAAGTGTCTTACTCCAAGACGACAATTTCTCCTCTTTCCTCGTGGCTTTACGCCCTCTCAATTCCCACTAATTCTTTTACTCCTAGCGGTGAAATATGGACGGAAGCAGAATTTGTCGATTTCAGTTGTTCTACTCTTACTGACACTGATGGTAATATGAACATAGGGATATTTTTTACATGAAATTGAAAAACACTCTTACCCCATAGACATATATGTTAGCAAATTAGCGCAAATCCATGAGCAAGAAGCCGCTTTTATTGTGTGCACTTATGATTTTTATGACTCTTCAGCCTGTTATTGCAAATACAGTAGCGCCTAATGACAGTATAGAAAGTAATGGACAGACAACTACTCTGAGTGTGGATGGTTACGTATCAACCAAGTTCTCAAGTGTGGGAGATTCTGTTGAGATATTCGCATTGACAAGAGGCCACTCAATGTCAAATAGCGGTTCAACTAATACAATTGTTACTGCGGATATATTACATTACCCAGAAAGTGACCCNATTGGANTNATTACTCAAGGAGAAACGCCTAGCNACCCAGTAATCATTGATACTGTTGTAATGCAGCCAGNAGGCGTTCATGACAATGACTCCTCAACTTTGGTTTGGGAAGGCGAGTACATAATTCCAATCAATGCTTTAGGAGGAGTTTATGGCGCCAGTATAACTGCAGAAGAGGGTGCATTAAGGGCAACAGACAACCCAACCCAAATCCCTGATTTATTAATTGGTGAAATAGAAAAAGTTCTAACTGCAATCGATACAACTTGGGATACAGCAAATCCAACTATGGAGATAAAAGCTGTTTTCGACAACCTCAATTCTTCAGGTGCAGATGCTGGAGGTTGGTCAAATTGGGTCAATTATGCCTCGAGGCAACCAGGCATCGGAGAGAGTGGACAATTGTGGAGTAACATGATCAATGCTGGATATAACAACTATGAAATGGAAAGCGGTGCAAAATTCCTAGAAAGTCTAATGCAATTTTTAGAATCATCCGATTTAGATGCCGGAATGGCATTTTTGACCGGTTTAATGACTTATGGNAATGAATTCCCACTTCCACAAACAGTCAATGAATTCCAAGCAGTAGCAGATTATATGGGTAGTTTTGACCCCATTGAGAATTTTACAAGATTCTCTGGAACCGATAACTTTTCTGCTGCTTACGATGCAATGCTAGGTAGTAATGAGTGGGCATCTCTTGAGGTTGCATTAGATAATTTGGCAAACAATACTATGGTTTTCGAATCATTTCAAACAGTGCTACAAAACATAGCACTTCTTTCGGTATCTATTCATCCTGAAGCACTTATTGATGGTGTTGAGGCTTGGATTGCCCCTCTTCGCGATGGTGATTTTGACAGTATGACGCCTTTCCAAAAGTTAGTTTCGAGTTGGGCTGAAATGGAAGTAACATTCCAAGATTTAGACGGCGATGATGTACCTGACGAAATTATTTGGGAATATGAATTGCTACTAAATACTACAGAAGGACTACAATGGCAAGCAAAAATGGACACCACTTACCCGTATATCTCTGAAGGTTTCGACGATTTCAACTCTTTCGATGTTGAAATCTTAGACNTTTTAATCGCAACCACAGAAGATCCTGCATGGAATATTGCATCAGATGCAATAGTAGAATTCGCATCTTGGGTTAGAAACGCCACATTAGACATCGGGGCAGACTGGGAGTATGACTACGAATCTTCTGATGAAGATGATGACGATTCAGGAGAAGACGAATCCTCCTCCTCGGCTCAATGGCAAGATGTAATTTTTGAAAACTTTGATCCAATACAGAATTCTCTTTATGACAAACACGTACTCGACTTAGGCTTTGAATTATATTTCGATTTAGAAGGCTCATATGATTCAACAAACGATTACCCTGACAGTTTCAATATCACCCTCACAAATTCTCAAGGCACACAAACTAACATCGAATTAACCAGAGATAACCAGTGGGATAGGCAATATGTTGGAAGGTATACTGCCTCATCATTGGAACTAGAGACCTTGACATTTTCACAGCCAATGGCTAACTACAATCCTCCATGTAAAGCAGATGATAGTTGCTTTGTTGGCCGTGCCGAACTTGACATAGAGTCGNTAAGGCCATCTCTGCTTGAAACAATGCCCGTTGAAGTACTTGATGAGATATTCTTAGTATCTGCCATTGGNGTATTAGTGGAACAAGATGAAGTCACACAAGTNGGACAAAGCCTAACAGTAGATTCGACAACTTATGACGCAGTTACAGGTGCAATTTCAGGTGCGNATGTAGATACTGCAATCCTAAGAATTTCACCAGGACTTGCAGAGTCGGCAGTATCAACATTATCGCCTGATGGTGAATTAACTATTACCAATTCTAATCCTTCAACTTTATCCGCTAGTTATTCTTCATCCGACATCGATGGTGTATTTTCAGTTGAAATAGATACTAGGGGGGATGACGAACAAGGCCGAGATTTGTCAGAAGACCAATACTCATTCCAAGGCTATATTTCTGAAGACAGTAACGATGGAACAGGATGGGATTTATCTTCAACAATCAATTCTTTACCATATGANCAAAGAGGAGTTGCAACCATAACGTCAGAGGCTACAACAAATTCAGGATTAAATCTNCAAATTACCGAAGAAACAGTCCTGCCAAGCAGCCCAGGTTGTACAATTTCTAAGGCAAATCAAGAAAGTGATTTTGAGGTCAGAGCTGGTTGGAAATACGGATATTTCAATAGCAACGGNATGGAACTTGACAGAACCTCATTGAACAGTATCGATATTGATTGGGGTGACGGGAGCTCCGAAACATTGGGCCCAAATCCAGTTCTATATGATGAATCATGGACTGATTCACACTCCTATTCCCAAACAGATGGAATCGATGAATATATGATTACAATGGATTATAATTTTGAACATAGCGTAGTGAGAAGTTACCAATTTGTCTTCAAAGAATACCAAGGAATAGAGAAATCCGATGAAGACGGTAATATTTGGTACGAGAGTTATGTAGAATCAAATGAAGAATGGAACTATTGTCAACTAAATGGTAGACAAGAAACCTACACTCCAGGGCCTTCAATAATCAATGAATTCATTACCGATGGGCCATTTGAAGTAATGGCACAACAAATCTCGACTTCAGATAGTTTAGGTAAAGCAAGTCTTACAGTAACTCCTCCACATACCGGAGTCTATGTTTCAATAGTTCAATCTGAAATAATTCGTTCTTCAGACGGCGAAACATTAACCGGAATAGGATTGAACCTAGGTGCAGCGACACAAGGCGCAATTTCACTTAGTGGAATGGATGTAATTGACCACTTTGCTGGATTGCCTGTTTATGCTGCTAATGTTAGCGCATCTGGATTACAAACTGTAAATATTGGTGCCACAGGTCTCTTAGGACAAACTCACAAAGTTACTATTGCTTTAGCGCCCCTAGATCTTTCTATACCATTCCCTGACGTACCTTCTGAAATTTGGTCTGAGGCTGAAACCAATGATTTACAATTCACCGAATCAGATCAAACCAGGTCACAAGAACTTCGTTTTGAAGCCCCATTATCCTTGATTGCAGCGACGTCATTCGCAACCTCTGACGACGGGGAAGTTGAAAATCAATTATCACCACTTGCATTACATATAGGACTGGTATTAACCAATCCTGAAGAACTGGATATCACTGGAACATTAGGACCAGGGCAAACCACCAATATTGCATTAGATGCGGACTTAGAACAGGCAACAAGAATGCTTGCAGTAGCGTCACCAAGCCAAGGTTTTGATACTGCAACAGTAGATTTCTCTACTGTATCTGAATTAATTTGGGACGAAGCGATAAGACCTGAAATGGGATGGATTGAAGCAGAAGAAAAGACACAAAGATACTGTGAAAATATTGATGTTTGGAATGTTTCACATTGGGATGAAAATACTCAACAAGAGAATGTCAGAGTTATGATTAGAGTTATTCATGAATCAGAAATCCACCCTTACTTACCGGACTTAACACCTCCACCCAGCCCAGATAATATGCAACTATTCGATTCAGACGGTAATGAAATTCAACCACTCCAGACGAGTGGAACAAGCTCAGAATCAACCGAAACCACTTTGACTTATGATTCATCTAATTGGGCAGAAGGTCAATCATTTACTTTCGAAACTAATACTGAATATGCATCAACAATGGAATTTGAAATGCAATGGGATGATGGCGAATTACGACCAGAGGAAACCAATAGAAATTCAGGATGTAATGACGATTATGATTTGACAGATGGAGAAATATTCGATATTTTTGACCAATATGTCGGACGATTGTCGTCAATTGCTTGGGGCCAAGGTTCGAGTGCAGACCTCAGCCTACCTTACCTATCTTCTCCTNTATCCGAGTATACGGTTATCGGTGTTGCTCAACAAGGCTCAGGAACATCTGCCACTATGGTTTCAGCAGTCAGCACCACGCTTTCTGAGACAAATCCAGAGCCACCTGAACTTCAAAATCTAAGCTTAGTGTTCACTCCGCAAAACCCATCTCCNGGTGATATTGTTTTGGTAACAATAACTGACGAGGATAATAATCCTGTAGAGGGACTATCCATTACCTTAGTTAGAGAAAATCAAACATTGTCCAGTCTTCTATCTGATGAAAACGGCCAAGGTTCTTTTGCAATACCGATTGGAACTATTGTAGTTAGAGTCTCTGGAGGGCAATACTATCCTGTGGAATTCACCATTGTAGTAACTGAAGAAGGAATCGATGACGGCTCTCTGCCAGGAGACATGGATGGCGATGGTGTTGGAGACTTGCTGGATGCATTCCCTAACGACCCAACAGAATGGACAGATACAGATGGAGACAACATCGGTAATAACGCTGACACTGATGATGATAGCGACGGCCTACTTGATCTTGATGAAATTTCTTCCGAGCCGCAAACTAACCCATTAGAAGCAGACACAGACGGTGATGGCTATTGTGATGGATTGATCCCAGTTCAGTCAAGTTGNGTGGCAGGAGACTTATTCCCTACAGATTCAAGCGAATGGAAAGATAGTGATGGCGACGGAATTGGCGATAATAGTGACGATACACCATTTGGCGATATTGACGACCAGCAAAACCAATCCACCGATGAGACCAATAATACAAACCAAACCTCCGGATCAGACTCTACTGACCAAGGAGAAGATACTTCAGATAGTACTTCAGGAAATATGTTAGTCATTGGAGGTTCTATTGCAATTGTAGTAATTGTGATCATTATTGGACTTGTTATGTTCATTAGAGGTAGAGGGGAATCAGAATCCAATAAATGGCTTGAATCAGATGATTCTCTGTTTGATGATCCAGGTCCTGTAGGAAAACCACCTAGCCAACCNCCCGTTACTGAAAGGGGCGAATTCATCGATGGTTATGAGGCAATAGAATACCCTCCTGGAACAGGATCATGGTTCTACAGAGATCCTAATTCTGGTCAATGGATGGAATGGAAATAACCACAATGTAATCTAAATGATGAGTCTAAACTTAAGGTGATGCAATGGAGGCACATCGCATCAAACACGTAATCATTGCATTACTCCTCACAGGCTGTCTATTAGCGATAATTAATCCCCCTTCACCATCATTATCCACAAAGGTAATTTTTGATGATGAAGCAAGNAATAGGATTAGTGAGCAGTCAGATGGTGGCAAATTAAACCAACAACTAATAATCAGAATTAGCCATGAAGACCAAGGTCCTTTGACCTCCAATTTCTCAAGAGTACAGGATCTTTTCTCGATAGAGAGCGACCTAATCTCAGGAGATAATAGAAATCTTTCCTATGATTCAACAACCACTTTTATCAATCGTTTAGAAACACCTTTTAGCAGTTGGTCAGATGCTTTAGAATCAAGAAACAGGGACATCAAGAACGCATCTTCATGGAATGATGTATTACAGCCGGTTTTAGAAGATGGATGGTGTAGTAAAAATTCAACCTCTCAAGAACAATCAGCTTTGGAAACAACATTACTTCTTTTGCCCAAGCAGACCAGTTTAGGGNTCGCATGCCCTTCTTTCTCAGGTTCTTCAGCCACCCAGCCTCCACAAGCAAATGAGATTCTGTGGTTGGTATGGCTTGATTCGGAAGAAGGAACAATTACAGATTGGTCTGAATTGACAGTTTGGTGTGAAAAAGCATCACAAAATACGGACTATGAATTCGAACCAGCNGGAGTCAATATGCTGTTTAAGAAAGCAGAAAAAATTGCTGAAGATGATTTGAATAAAATACTAATTCCNTCGATTCTTATTTTATTCATTTTCTTATTTGTCGGCTTAAGAAGTTTCAAGTCAACCATACTAACANTGGGCGGAGTAGGTTTAGTTTTAGTAGCAGAAATAGGTTTATTNTCATCATTAGGNCATAAATTTTCAGTTATNGATGGCATNGCAATCCCNATTATCATGGGAGTTGCGGTCGATGGGGCTTTTTGGTATACACATTCATCAAAAGACAAACATCACATTCGTAAAATCCTATTTATTGCAATGATTACCACAGTCGCAGCAGTCTCAATTGCCCTTTTTTCCCAGATAAAAGCACAAAGAAGTTTAGCCTTGGTAATGATTATTGGAATAGTCCTAGACTGGTTAATGACTAGGTATGTGCTAGAAGATATTTATTTAGAAAATAAACTTTCAAAACAAACAGAACAAATTAGCATAAATCAAAAGCAATCAGTTTCCATTTTTGCATGGTGCTGGCCAGTAAGTTTGGNCGGATTGTTATTGATAGCAATAACTGCGCCTGCAGGGGTTGAAGTTTTGGATATACAGCAATTCTTACCGGAGGACGAATCATCATTAGATGAATTACAAGACTTGACAGATAATTACATGATTGCTTCAGGAACTATTGTGTGGATAGTAATTGATGCGAACGGCGATGATCCACAGGCATTTCAGGAAATTTTAGCATTTCAACAACAGATATCCCAACACCCCAGCATAATCTCTTATGATACTGGATTAATTCAAACAAAATTGGTAATGGGTGTGCCTAATTTAGATATAAACCAGAATACTACTTTGAATACAGCGATTGGAACAGTAAAACAATCTATTTTGATGAATGATTTTAGATTGATAGAAGATGATTTAACCAAAGGTGTTGCAATTGCTGCATTTATCGATGGAAAAGACGCTGATGGAGCATTGGATTTCAAGGATGACGTTGAAGACCTAATGGGGATGAATAACCTTTCAGGTATTGTTGGAGGAGATTTGCCGATAGGGGCAGAGTTAGCTAAGTCTTTTGAAGAGTCTAGAATTTTACAAATTTTATTTGCCGGCCTCGCCGTATTTATCGCTTCATATCTTATCACAGGTTCTTATCAAAAAGCATTGAGAATTGCAATAGGAACGATCGCTATTGGAATTGCAGTGGACGGCCTTGCCAGTTACTTGGGTGGTAGAAAAGTGAGTACGGCTCCAGCAGTTTTACTTGGAATGGGCTTTGCAGCCGATTATTTATCGCATGCTAGCTTTAATGAAAAACGAGACCGTTCCGATGATTATGCTCGTTGGGGAGCTGCTNTCACCTCTCTGTCAATTTTTGCTTTGGTTATTTTTAGNAGATTCCCACCAGCTCAAGATACCGGTCAATTATTGTCGTTAAGCATTCTCCTTTCTGCATTATTAGCCACCTTCGCCTCTTTTTTACCATCAGATTCGCTAAAAACCTTCAATCACAATTTAGAATCCGAATAGAATTCTTTGAGTTAAATATATCACACCCCGCACCCTCCAAGAATCATGTCACAACTTTTCCAGATGGACCATTACCTAATTCAAACTAAATTTTTAAGAATTTTCGGCGGAGCATTTTGGTTCAAAGATTTGGAAGGCAACATAGTCGCTTACTCAAAACAAAAGCGTTTCAAACTCAAAGAAGATATTGTTCTGTACACCGATGAATCCTGTACGCAACCACTTTTACAGATAAAAGCCCGATCAATGATTGACGTCTGGTCCACTTATGATGTAACAGATCCGAATACTGGAGAACATATAGGTTCATTAAAACGCCAAGGGCTAAAGTCGATTCTCAAAGATTCATGGAAACTTTTAGATGTCCAAGGAAATCAATATGGAGAACTGATTGAAGACAGTAATGCTTTACTTAGAAGATTTATCCCATTCGGGGGATTAATTCCTGCTAAGTATCATTTCGAAATTCCAGGAAATAATGGTATTACTCTTCACCAACAATTTAATCCATTTATCAAAAAGTCAATTATTACGATTCCACAAGGGCACCCAATGGATCGTAGAATGATTGTTGCTATAGCCTTGTTAAACTCTGCTATTGAAGGCAGACAAGGATGATTTGGTTACTTACAAATAATTATAATCATTATTTCAAGCCAATTTTTTGTAGGTGTTTTGATGGACCCATTGACCCATGCGCTAATAGGAGCCACCATAGGTGAACTTAGTCCAAAACGAATAAAGAATAGGCGACTGAAAGGAGCGGTTGCTGGAATGATTCCAGATTTATTTAATCTACTTACATATTTTTATCTTGGAATTAGGGCTGGGCACAATATACCAATTGCTAGACCTGAAGATTATTATTCCAATACTTGGATTATAGATCATTGGACTTGGATGCCATGGGAAATAACTCATTCCTTCTTATTTTGGGCGATAGTTATAGTTCCAATTATATTATATTTTAAACAACCAATTCTTGTTGCAATAGCTTATCTCTCACACTTGATACTCGACCTTCCTTCTCATACTGGGATATGGAGTTCTAAACCGTTTTACCCATTTAATTATCAATTCGAAGGATGGTTTGACGCTTGGGCTTGGGATTTTGAAACTATTATTTCCTTTGCAACAATTCCGCTTATCATTTGGCTTATTTGTGCCTATCTTCGAGAAAATGATTACTGGCTTTTACGATGGCCGAGTGAAGAAAATTTCAGTCAAGGGAATAAGAATAATGCCACATTGAATGAATAGAATCAATCAATGGTTTGATGCGTCAAAACCTTTTGCCTCAATCATGGCAAGAGTGTTGATCGTTGGAGCAGGCCTCGCAGGCTTGAGCGCAGCAATCGATGCTTCAGCCAATGGACACCATGTCGTAGTTGTAGAGCGTAGCGAAAAAGTAGGTGGTAGAGGGACTTCTCAAAACAAAGAGAATTTCTCATTGACTTATGGTCCACATTTATTTGAAAAAAAAGGGCCACTGTGGCAACTTTGCAGAAGGTTGAGTCGTCGTAAATTTTCTAGCAAGCCTCTTAGGTTGGATAAAGTTGAAGTTTTAGGGCATGGAATGATTAGGCCCAGAGGCGACGTCTCTAGAGTTATTGAAAATAAAACAGCAATAAGACAAGGAGATGTAGAAAATAAAATTGTACAAGGGGCATCATTTCTTTCAAGTTGGGATTCCAAAAATCAGACTAGAAACAAAGCACTTCTAAAGTCAAGATTACTCGTTTCCAATGAAGGTTGGATCGGTTTAGTTGGAAGACTTGCCGCTGCATTAGATGAAATAGGGGTTTTGATAGAATGTGGATTGGAAGTAGAATCTGTTCACGACTATGGAGTGAAACTTAAAGATGGAAAAAGAATTGAAGCCGATGTTGTAATTCTTGCTTGCGGAATTAACAAAGCAAAACAATTTATCTCTAAACTCGATAATAAACGCTCAGAGGAAGTTTTTTCAAAATCAAAATTAATTTCTGCAAGTATAATTGAGGTTGGATTAGATTCTAAACCCTTACGAGGCAGACAAGCGATAGTAGATACAAATAACGACACTGCAATAATTGATTATATCTCAATTCAGCCGAGATTATCCGCATCAGGATCTCATTTATCAGCAATTTCTGTTGGGGGTTTGAAAGGAGAAGGAGAGAAAATTAAATATTCTTCGAAACAGGAAAGAATGGAAAATTTAGAGAAATTTTTAGATTCCCAAGCCAGCGGTTGGAGGAAACATATAGTCACTCAATTACGGCAAGAAAAGATAACAATTCACGAGTCTCCAAATAATAGAATTGATGGTTTCATTTTTTCTGATTTAGGAATAATTTTAGCTGGTTCATGGGTTGAAAACGATTACATTCTATCCGATGCGGCTGTACATTCTGGGAGAACAGCGGGAAAAAATATTACTAAGGCAATACGTTGAAAATTAGATAGCATTTCATCAATGACTTACTTCGCTAATTCAATTTATGACTCTGTTAATCGAACATAAAAGATCTATTCACCCTGCGATTGCAAGGCTGATAGATTTACATCATTCAGATTTACGAACGTTAATTGCGTTTGGACCTTTAGGGCCCTCGCCGACTTCAAACTCTACGGAATCTCCGTCGTTTATTTCACCAGTCACTTGGGACTTGTGTACGAAGAGATCTGCTCCGCCTTCTTGTTCGATAAAGCCGAAGCCTTTTGTTTGATTAAACCATTTTACTGTACCTGTTGGCATTGTTCGTTCGTTTTACTTCACCTAATTATACTAAGCGATTTATTTTTGAACAAACCCCTTACTTTTGCACTTAACAAAAAAGACCAGAACACGTCTTATCAATACTTAGAGTCTGTTTGTCGGCAAACCAATTATAACTCTCATGTAGGACGATTCTTCATGTCGCAAAGTCAACGCAGTGATACTAAAGTAAACCATTCTAAAGTTGACAATTACGATCCTAAAACACGTGTAATGAAGTCTTGGAAAAAGAGAATTTCTTTACACGAAGGACCTAAAATCGAAAAAGAAAAGAAACCCTCCCCTCCAAAAAAAGAAATCTCTAGCGCAAATGACATTAATTGGAAGAATATACTCTTTTCAGGCGCAGCCACCGGTGCAATAATTGCAATTATGGTGCTTATTGTGGTCATTGTTTTCATATTTGAGCCCGCAACATTGGAAGGATTACTCTTTGTTTGGTTTTCATTAGCAGTTTTTTCAGCATACATAGTCGCCGGAATATCAGAATATGCTCAGTGGCCCGAAGTTAGTCTCAAAATCCTAATTCCTGTCGGATGCTTTACATCGGTAATTCCTTTATTTGGGCTTNTCTTCGGAGTGCCAAATTNTGAACCAATGACCTTGGTCACAGTGGTTGCTATTGGGGCACTGGGGGGATTCTTTTGGTCGATTCCTTTCGCTTTGTGGTCCTTTTTTAGTGTTAAATTCAAATCCGAAGAAGAATAATCGCTTGGGTACCCAAGCAACACCCCTTTCACGCGTGGGTGTCGAAAGGGCTTGGATGGGTTCGTGTCAAAGGTTATACTAATGACTTGATAGCACTGATTTGTTCGCATGAGTAAAACTAGTAACTCAAAGTTTTTCGAAATTGCTCATGAAGTAGAATCTGGAAATATTGAATCTGATTTTGTATTTTTCAGGAAGGAACAGAATTTTACCGTTACTAAAAAAATCGTAATCCTAATCAGTGGCGCTGGATTAATTGGATTATGGATTTTGGCGGCAGTTTTAATCGGTAATGTCGTAGTATTGATTGGAACATTACCTCTTGCGATTTTAGGTGCGTTCATGATATTAGCAATATTGGGACTTAAATCTCCGTTATCAGATGAAGTAGATGTGGTAACTTCTCAAGTTTATATTTCTTCAATCAATATTCTGTTATATTATGAGTTTCAAAATAATGAAGTCGTTAATTGTAAAACAATACCTATTACCAAAGACTCATACATCAAGTATACAATTTTATACGGGGACAATAGAACTAATCACAAATACAAATTGTTTACTGGTAAAGAGAAAATGACCTTGCGGGGTGAACCTCATGATCGTAATGATGAATTTGCTAAGAAATATGGCATCAAAATAATTCAATGAACAAACTGGTACTTTCGGATAAGTTGCAAGGGGTTATCCGAAACCCCTTTGCATTTTTATTCCCGATACAAAGGGGATTTAGTGGGTCGATACAGACGCTACCCTTGATATCGTATACGATGCAAAGGGATTCCATTGCAATACTCATCAAATCAAAGATTATCCAAGTTGCCATCAATAAAACCAATCACGATTGCTAAAGAGACAACCACAGAGATAAAAGAAAATGGGAAAGAGCAAAATAAACCAACTACAAATTTTTTCCACCCAGGCGAATCTTTGAACATCTCTTGTAAAAAGGCAAACAACACTAATGGTGTACTAAATATTATAATGATGACAATAAAAGCACCATCTCCAAAGACATCCCCCTCCACCACAGTCCAAATAAGCAATGAAAGTANNAAAACCGAGATTACCGAGGCATTTATNCCAGACATTATGNNTAAATTAAATTGGTAAACAAGTCTGTATACTGCTAATGAGAAATATATCAAAAAACTGGATATCATTAGAATTNCATAATCCCCCATGCCCTCATTCGTATTCGCCAATACAGCCCGAAGATAAATAAAAAATGAAATGACCAACAGTCCCTGACACAAAGTATCAATGATAGAAATNGTAGTGGTTGAACCGTTAGCATTGCTCTCNATCATATCTAACTCTCGAATACCTCACTTTATTTATTCACCTATTGTATAAGTGTTATATTGTTAATTTAAACAGTCATCTGAATTAACTAGTATTGCTTCGATTCTAGTCGTCTCCCAATCCTTGAATGGATTTGTTGGCGTAATCGTTTAGTGGTAGCGTTGCCTGTCCATGTCATGGTAAGCNCGAGTGAGGATGGGTTTNCANGNCAGACANCNANNCNGAAACANGTGCGANTTGTCTCCTCATTCGCCGAATTTCGAGANTCTATACAACAGAACACGCCGTGTGTCTACTCTCAAGACTCAATATATACATTTCAAGACATTTTAGATGAGTCTTGGCTAAGAAAACATGCAGGNCAGAGCAAGGTTGGCTTGCGAAGCTCTCCAACTGGGAAATTCATAGATCCGAGTGATAGTATCTTGAATATTGCAAG
This sequence comes from Methanobacteriota archaeon, assembly GCA_002702945.1. The sequence continues at coordinate 6,820 of PADF01000037.1, read as the reverse complement.
GTCGCTAAAGGCCAAGGAAATCTCACTAAATGAATTCTTAGACCTCAAGCAATCAAGGACATTATTATCGGGCACCGATACGTACATTTTCACAAAGAACGATGTGGTAGAACAATGGTCGGAATTGTGGAATTATGCAGGGGAAATNTTGCATGAATCAGGTAGTGAACATTCATTGATTTCAAAATCATCATTATCGACAGTTGGCTTTTGGTTGAGCAGAAATGGAATTCAATCGATGACTCATTATGATGATTCACTCGACAATAATTTGAACTTTCAAATTAAAGGGAAAAAAGAAATTTTGATGTTTCCTCCCCAAGATTGGAAATATTTGAGGACATTCAAAGCGATGAGTATGCACCCNTTTTCATTTTTTGATGGCATTAAACAAGGTAATTTCAATTTAATTAAGCAACGAAAATGCAAGCCTCAAGTAGTTGAGTTGAATGAAGGAGACATACTATTCATCCCTTCTGGATGGTTTCACTTTGTGGAACACNTTGATGATTTGAACATCAATATGACTTATTGGTTCAAACACGAATCAGCAAAAAAAGAAATTACAAAACCTAGACAAAGTCTCAGGAATATTCTGATTCCATTGAAATTATCTGTAGCATTATTATTGTCAAANTTTGTATCTTNANTTNNATTCAGAGGAAATTACNATTTTTCATTTAGGGCTTNCGTGAACTTACCCAATTTGATTNTAATTAGTCGAATAAGTCAACAGGTTGTTGCACTCTTACCCTTCTAAACAACAATGCCAAGCAAGCTATCATGCCCAAGTATGTTGCAAATATAGAGATTGTATCATTCAAATCCACTTCTTGAAGTAATCCAGGCATTAGTAATTGATATATCCCAATCNCTCCCTCCCTCATCATAAGATCAAAGGTTATAATCAAGTANAGGCTGTAAACTCTAAAATTGAGCCATTGAAACCAATTATTAGTTATGGTCGGCAAAAGAATTCCCAGTATTAGAATGAGAGTTCCCGGTATGATATACTCTGTTGCCCCGTCAAACCGAAGGAATCCTAGAATCAACGTAGACGAATATGCACAGCACCAAAACGGGTCAATAAATCCAACATATCCATTTTCGCTGAGTTCAAAATTTGGCATTGAAAGTATTAAGCACAAACCCATTAAAAAAATAAGATAATCTGAATATGTAAAAGCGTATATTGCTGCAATTAAGATATTTAAAATAATAACAATTTCTAAAACACCTATCAAGAATTTATTCTCCTCCATGTTCGAATTGAAACCTTGAAAGTATGCAAATACGATAATTGGAAACACAATAATCATTGCTTTCAAAGTGAAAAACAAATTTAAATCCCCATAGTCCGCAAATAAAACTACTGCTATAGAGAAAACAGTAACAAAATAGAAGCCNGTTTTTCTGTATTTTTTCATAAACCAAACAAATAAAAAAACTACACAGGAAAAAAGAGGAATGAACAATATTAAATCCAGCGCTAAAACCTCCTTCTTATCCTTCGCATTTTCTTTACAGATGGCTCATATTGATAATCTGGAAAGTTCAATTTAGGAGGAATTATATTTTTAGAAGCCCACAATAGTTCAAAACCAGACATGTCAAGTTTCTCTAATTTAGGCCTAATCATCACATTAATCTCTTCTCTACTAATCTGTTCGACAAAGTATGAGTCGATATGTTCGGACATTTGTAGTGTTGCCCGACGAATTAAATCCGGGACTACCATCTCTATCTTTCCAGAAATAGTTTTTAGTTCGAAAATATCGTCTTGACGTCCAATGATTTCTGCGATTGCTTGACGAGCATCCCCACAAGGGCAATTCTCTTTTTGCATAACCAGAATATCGTTCTGTCGATAACGAATTATTGGTTGTGTCTTGCGTTTGAAATCGCTTATGATTGGATGAAATATTCCTTTCTCTTCGTCGATCCACTCTTTTTGGATTACCATCGTCTCCTCGTTGAGATGAAGTGTTCCATATTCACAGGTGGCAGCAATTTCCCCTTCAGTCGAGGTATAAAATTGGTGAACAATACATTGGAAATGGTGCTCGATAATTTTTCTATCCAAAGGAGTTAGTACCTCAGCAACAGAAACAATCTTGCGAAATTTCATACCGATTTCTTCGTCAGCAAGATGTCTTAGAATGCTTGGGGGCGCAATCAGAATATCGGGAGAATTACTTATCAAATCAGTAACTAAGTCGTCCAAGGGCCTCAATAAGTCGTAGAATTGAAACTTTATTCTTGAAGATGAAATCGATTCATAGGTGTTAGAATTTGCCCGAAGGAATAACCCAATCTTATGTTTGCCGAAAATCGACCCATCTAATCCTCTGGCTAACATATATCCTGCCCATCTGTCTTGTTCTGCTTGAGAGACGATGTGCATCCCCCTTGCTCCGCTGGTGCCGGATGAGAAACCAATCGTATACCCCTTCAAAGTTTGACTNAAATCTCGTGATTTCTCGGCATCAGATGCCATCTTTATTGCTGATTTTACATCGATTTTTTCGGTTAGGTATTCTTGCAGATTTNCCATCATTATCTCTTTGTTGACNAGTGGGAACTCGCGCCAATCNTCATCGGCAATACCNTTCCAATGTTCAGCAAAGAATTTCGATTTTCGGCGGACCATCTTAACTTGTTTTGCCATACCNTTTTCTTGAATTTTCTTGATTTTTGCCCGAGATTTAAATTTTNTTGGTGTGGAGAAAAACGTCCACAGNGTCGTGAGTTTTCCCATCACAAATCCTCCAAACATTGTTCAAGACTTTGCCTTGGGTGCCAATTTAGCAATCTCTTAGTTTCTGAAATATCCAATACCATCGCCTTACTTACTTGGTCTAATGAATAGTGATTGATCCTATCTGTTGGAAATATACTGGCAATTATTCTCAAAGGAAGCATCGGTACATGCCTGGCATTTGTAATATTGTACATGTGTTTTGAGTATGCTGTAATCAATTGTTTGAATGTCCGAGGTTCNCCATTACTNACNTTCAAGAATTTACNTTGNGGGCCCGNAATGATTGCAGCCTCGACGCAATCAAGNAAATTCTNCATNCAGGTATAATCCAACAAAGCATCACCTTTACCTGGTATGATGACTTTATCTCCTTTAATCAGCTTTTCAAGTCGAGGTCTCACAGTATTGTCCCCTCTACCAATAACTGCTCTTGGTCTAAGGCCGGTCCAATTATCGTAAGATGAATTCAATACTGCTTGTTCAGAATCAAACTTTGATTTGGAATACANTGCNTTNGGCCGAATTGAAGGNGANTNCATNACNGATTCTCTAGGCATTGCATCGAATACTGAAGCAGATGAAATGAAAATTGTGAAAACGTCGTGTTCTATCAGAATTGGAATCATTGCATCGATGATGTCAACATTCTTTTGGAAATGTGTGGCTTTTCCTTTCGGTGCAGCAAAAGCGGCACAGTGAATGAAACAATCAGTATTAGCAATAATTTGTTCGAATTCTTTTGACTCTAAGTCACAAGATTTCATTTCGAAAAGCNNCTTCATTTTGTTTATTTTNTTTTNATTACGCCCTAATCCNATGACTTCNTGCGATTGCGNCAANCTCTCCATCAGCATTGAGCCGATTGAACCNGTTGCTCCGCTNACGACTANTCGCATTCTAANGGCCTCCGCATTCCAGCAGCAAAATATGGTACTGCGTATATCGTAAACACCCAAATCGAAGAAAGTGTCCAGGCTAGCCAGACTGGAATTGAGGCAGGTGGCTCGACCTCTAGTGAAATATGATCAGTAAATTCTTCACCTGCAATCGATGCCTTAATCTCTAATGTTTGATTTCCACTGAATGTGAAATAGTTTTCACCAAACCAAATGGATTGATCTGGATATTGTTTGAACTCTTGAATCGTCCTAACTTCACCGGCCTCNGCAGGAAAAACAATCTCAGTCCACATTCTTTCAATACGTGATTCGTTATCTTCAGCAACCAATAGAATCTCACATGATTGCGGTGCTTTTGGTGGCCAAAGCATGAATTCAACCCAGACCTCAATGCCATCAATTTCAACTTCAATACGCATAGGAGCATCAAATCCCGAACCNTCCTCGAAATTATTGTTATGGGCGCTGACCGGGGTTATNAGAATCATCGCCAACAATACNGCAAGCGATTTTGCCCTTGGTTTAAATTCGATGACTCCACTTTCTAGTGATGAAAGGATTCTTGCGCAGTATTGTTGAATTAAAGGAATGCTGAGTCGAAGTAGTAGGAACGCGAGGGCTAAATTTACCATCGTGGTAAAAAATCCTGCTTGAGAGGGATAATTCACCGGGAGGAATGGTGAGAAGATTACATCGCTAAGTAATGCGACAATAACCAGTAAATNTGGACGATTNGCAAGNTCGAATTTAACAAANATAAATGCGACCACGGCGAATAGGTATGTAATGCAATGTGCTGCCCATATAACTGAAGGCGCTCCTGGGCGATAAGTGTGCGAAGAGCCCATTAGAAGTTCTACTGCAAGTGGAATGAAGATGAACATAGCAATTTGAATTACCAAAGTGAATCCAGCGAGGATGTAAATCACTTTACGGCCGAACCATTGTTTTCCAATCAATAATATTGTAATGACCACCAAGGGTCCAAAGAATAAATGTAACATCATCGTAAATCCGAATACTGAAATCATTGCTGCTCGTGGGTCGATGAAGTTCAAAAATGAGAAAGAGCCATGTAATAATAAAGTCCAAAGGAGTACGGCTGCGAGTACATTTTTGCCCTTAAATTTATTTTCAGAATCATATTTTATCAAATCTCGAACCAACAAAACACTAGCAAACTCCGCCAACATTCCGCCGAATAATGTCAACATGTGTGGCGGGGNAATTACTGTCGTGTCAATACCAAATTGTGCGTGCCAATAACCATCATAAATTCCACCTACTCCAAGCGTAAGCATCCCAAGTAAAATCATCCATATCGAACCTGGGGCAATGAATCCAAAAATTTTGATTCCATACAACTCTTTGCCGGATTTGTGGTCTTTGGTGTTGACCAGTAAATAGTATAATGAAAGCAATATACATAATGGAAATCCTGCAAAAATCATAACATGGGGCGGGGTTAAAAATCTGTCTCTNCCTACATCCAAATGCCATTGTATGTCGATTGCAAGCCCTATTCTAGCAATCAGATGGTACAATGTTAGGAAAATACAGAAGAAATAGATGAATCTNGGTCTATTCAACATTTACCCTCCATCTCAAATCAGAAACTCTACCATTTCGGTTCTTGATTCGGTGGGTGANGATTCCGTTCTTTGATTTTGCCCACTCAAAAAATCGAGATGCTTGTTCACCAGATAGCCATTCTGAGGATGCGATGAAAAGGTTGTCTTCAATTTGATGATCGGTTATTTCCGGCTCGGAATGAAAACTCTCTAAATGATATTTTTTGCCTAGTATCGCGGTAGAAGTGTGGTCATTTTGCTGATTATAATCAAAATCACTACCAAGAATTTCCAATGGACCATCTTTAGATAGAATGGCAACAAATGATATTGGTTTGTGATTCCATTCTGTTTCTTTGTTTGGGCGATAGTCGCCTGCTGTGAACAAAGCATACTTACAATCCATTGTAGGCAACAAATCTGCGATCGTTTCCAATGCATGATGGGGGCCACAACTACCATCAAGAACATCAAAGGAAAATACATGTCTGCTGGTTGAACTTACATCGTCGCATCCAATTTTGAGAGCTTGTTGCAGGTGAGCTGCAAATGCCGGCTCCTGTCGAAAATTCTGACGGTATGTTCCTGTGTGAATAATCAAGCCGATATCGTTCATATTGATGTCATGCTGCTTACACAGTTTTTGTGTAATACCCTTTATTGATTTTAACAGCGATTTTTTTTTGATGGCTTCAAATTTGAATGCCAAAATACCTACCACTTTTCCACCTCCAAGGGGACTTGGAAATTCATACCAATAAGGGAAAGCCCTGAGCCGAAGGCAATGAAGTAAATTTTCTGGTTAGATGCCAAATCTCCATCTTCAAGCAGTTTCTCTAAAACTGCTGTATGAGATGTAGATGCTGTATTTCCAGTATGTGAAATAGAGCGAACAGCATCGCCATGACCTAGCGCATTTTGAATGACTAATGCGCCTTTTTCGACCGCTCGTGGCGTAGTTTGATGTGAAATTAAATGATGATGCGTACTCCATTCTTCTGGACTTTTAATGCCACGTTTAAGGTATTCACCCAAATTTTCCAAAGCAGCATTTTGGAGTTTTCGGGATTCAGTTCTCATCGCCGGACCTGGCATGCCTATGGCAGCATCACCAATACACAACTTGCTGTAATGAGCCAATGTTATTGGCTCAAAGAATCGAATTCTATCTTCTTCGCTTCTAGAAATGACGTAAGCTCCTCCAGCATCACCAATGGTCAAACTTGCAAGCGCCTTTTTATTCAATAGCAGGTTTTTATCGAGCGCTTCGTATAAAGCCCCAGTGAGATATTCACCAGATACCACGAGAGCGTTGCGAATTTTACCAGCCTTAATTTTCCTATCAGCAATAAGTAATCCTGTGACCATTCCTGAACAAGCATTGGCTACATCGAAGTTTTGAGCATCGAGTTCTAGTGCTGTACAGATATGTGATGCAAGACATGGTTCAAGTAAATTCTGAAGTTTTGAATTCAACTTGGTAACCGAACAAGAAATTACTAAATCTATTTCTTCTTTGGATACTCCCGACCTTTCAATTGCTTTATTGGCCGCCTCAATTGCTAACTCTAACGAACCCTGATCTTCCA
>PADF01000036.1 GCA_002702945.1 Methanobacteriota archaeon | reverse complement strand
TGAAAATTCCTGGTTTAATATTGGTAATGATCTTATTTCAGCATTTATCCTTGGTACGTTTCTAGGTTTTGCTTGTCTAGTTGGAGATAGCACTGGGTCGTTCATTAAAAGGAGACGTGGGTTGAAGAGAGAAGGTGAAATTTCCTCAAAAGCTCCATTATTAGACACATTACCATTTGCTGTAATGGTTTTCTTGTGGGGGCTATTATTCCTTGGAGATTCTTTAATTTCATCATTTGATTTACTTATTCCAATGCTGATTATTATTATAATAACCCCGATACTTCATCGCTCTTTTAATCTCATTGGATATGCTATTGGGTGGAAGGACGTCCCTTACTAATCACTATTTTTACATTCATGTAGGAGAAGCATTGATGAATAGGTGCTTGAAGTAACTGGCATGCGAAGAGTATTGTTTATCACTATCTTATTGATTATGACTAGCCTTTCTAGTTTGAGTATGAGTTCAGCAAATCCCCAAAACGATGGGTCGACAAATACAATTACAGTTAGTGAAACTTGGTCCACGGATAGTTCACTAGATGGTGATGTCATAGTATCCAATGGTGCTACTTTGACAGTAAATGGTGACATTACCATTTCTGATGGCTCATCAATAACCGTACAAGAAGGTGGGGTCTTGGATTTGTACGGTGGTTTGAATGGGGAAAATCTCAATGCTGCACTAAGAGTTGATAATGGTAGTATTATTCATGCCGATTTTGGTAGTTTAAGTGGTTCTGGTGAATTAATAATAAATTTCGATTTATACACAACTCAAAATTGTAATGTAACAATAAATGGAGTGGTGACAAATGTTTCAAACCAACAACAAGTAGAAATTGATATGACTTTTGACGGAAATCCTTTCGATATAGTCTTTGAGATATACTCGTTTATTTTGCCTGAGATTTCATCAATTCAAACGCGAGATGTCAATGGTGTAATACAAACTATACATGCAGACGGGATAAACCAAACCGGTTCGAGTCTTTCTTGGAAGGGAGATGCATCATTTGAACTTTCGATTGATGGAACATTTAATTCCATGGATGGGCAATTAGAAGGGGCGGATTTAAGTTGCTCAGGTGCCTGTAATATTATGAATAGTACATTGATTGGAAGCGCACCAATCAATATCGAGAACGGGACCTCTCTAACCATCGAGACCAGTTCAATATTAGGAAGTAGAACCGATGAGGATATTATTGTTCACGATTCTGCAACCATCTCATATGATACCGCATCTATGACTGGAACTGGTGGCACAACCGATGCTTGGATTAGACTGTTATCTCAACGAGTTATTCAAACTAATCTGATGGATGCTGGAGCCACTGTGCACTATGAAGGATTAGGTTATAGTGGAGATATTGGAGATAACATTCTAGATGAAACAGGAAAAATAGACTTAGGTGTTTCAGAATCTAGAAGAATTGTTGAATGGGTCAATGGAGACGGTGTTTACTCATCTGAAGATTCTGATATCCTAATAACGCTAAATGGTGGAACTACTACATGGAACCATGGTTATGATATCAAAATAGACCCTGCTCCAATGAGTCCTTACCATGAAGTATCAATTGATCTTCCATTCGTTTCAATAGATTCAGTAGTACCTGAAGATACTACTGGGACAGCCAATAAAGGTCTAGGAGTAATGGTAACTGTAAGTAATACTGGCGATGCTTCAGTCACTACTAATATTCGATGCTATGAAGGTGATGATCTAGCAGATACCACGACATTGCTAATAACTCTCGAAGTTGATGAAACAAAGAAGATTCCAACTACCTGGTGGGCTAATGCTTCAGGCAATAAGGCATTGACTTGTAAGGCACTAATTCCTACAGGCTTCAATTCATTAGCTGATTCTTTGACCAGTGCTTCTGGAGCAACATCAACTGAAATATCCTTCAAAGATGCTGAAGATACTGAAGATGCTCCAATAATCATTTATGCAACTATTATGATAATAATCATAATAGGTACTATCACATTCAATAGAAGGAATGCTAGAAACTATGACACAACAGAAACTGTAGAGAAAGATTTCGAAGAAGAAATCATTGAGCAATCAGAAGATTAGATTCAATATTATTGACTTCAGCAAGTAGTCATTTCACCATTATCGCCTGAATCGGTTTCACTCCAATCAAGGTTCCATGAATCTGAAGAAGTTACTGTTGTGCTTCCTCCAGTAGGCACAAAGGTATTGGTTACAGTTATCTCGAAGGTATAGCAACCATCTCCATCATAGAAATCATCTCTTTGAAGATATTCGGTATTAAGTGCGTTCTGAGCAGTACCCGGCATTCCAAGCCATCCACTTGTTTTACCACTTTGTGAGCCACTCATTGAACTTGACCAGGTTGCGTCCAATCCATCTACTGAAATTGTATTCATGGTATACTTAACTGAACTGCCTTTCTTAACTTTTAGTTGGAAAGTATAGTCCGAAGAAACTGGTATTAGAGCTAGGTTTGAAACACTGTGCTCACCATCATCTTGTGCTTCTTCATTAGGTGAAAATAAGCCAACTATTGCTTCAACAGTTATACCATCAGTAGTAGTNTGTGTACCACCTGCATTGGTCTTAAGGACTTCAGTAATTCTTGCNGCAGAGTTTAGAACNTCTCTAGTCATCATATCNTTNTCAATAGGAATTGATTTTTCTTGNCCATCAGAAGANGANACTGTNATTGTATACGNNTTNACTTGTTGTGCTCGATAGTCTAACGCATTTCCNTCAAATATTGTTGAGATCGGNACCTTGAATCTAGCAACATCATTATCCATGTCTTTATCACCTGACCACACTGAAGTGCCATCAACATAGATCTCAGCGGATGCTTCAGCGAAACTTCCTCTAACTAAGAAAGAGATTTCATCGTCATTCTCGTTAATTGTCAGTTCAGTAACGGCCATTGAAGCATTAGAAGGAACAATCATCACAGCAGCATATGGACCGATTGCAATGATTGCTGCAACCGCAATAGAAATAATCATTTTAGTTTGTGAAACATTTCCTGTCATTCTTTGTGATTGGATAATTGAACCAATACCAATTGCCAAAACAACTAGGACAACTAATAGTCCAAATCCTCCACCTTGTAAAGAAAGTATTGCGCCGACTAAAATTATAGCCCACCCGACCATTCCGATGATACGGGCAGTATCATTACTACCATCGACCAAGGTTTCTGTAGTTGTAACTGTGGTAGTTTTAACTACCTTAGCAGAAGATCCTTTTGACAACAGTCCTCCGGATTTATCTTTAGAAGTCTCCACTTCTTTTGTTTCCGAGTCATTGGTTGCTTTTGCCTTATCAAGTAATCCACCCATAGTTGCCGTCTCCATGCTTAGGACATAGTGCTTGCGTTATGAATTGAACGCCTGCCAGCATCATAAACTGGCTATTTATCAATGACTATTGAATTATCAGGTCAAATACCGGGGGCTGCTTCCCGCCATTCTTCTTCATGATCTTCTTCATCATCTGGCAAGAATCGTCTTCCAGCAACTGCTGCAGCTAATGCTACCATTGAGAGAGCAGGAACTAATTCAAAGCCTGGAAGGTAAACTCCACGAACATAGACTGTAATCATTTGAGATTCTCTAATACAACCACCATTGTTACATGCGAATTCAGATTCTGCGTAGAAATCTAATACGTGGTATGCGTCACTCCAGCCTTGAGTCTTAGGAGTTCTTGCTTGAACTCTGACGTTAGTAGGAGTTGGAATTGCATCGATTTGAACCTTGACCGAAGGAAGGTTAATTGTGAAGCCTGCTTCTTCTAGTTCTTCACGATAAGATTCGGTTACACCTACCTTCATGAAATCCTTTTGATTACCTAAGTTATACACCTTGAACTCAAAGTTCTTGTCAGTCTTAGGCATTAATTGAACGAATGGTTCAACTGCTTCAACTTGAACAAGGGAATATTGTAGAATATTGACAATCATGTTGTTTTGAGAAGATGCAGAATTGGGCGGCGGCGCACTCTGTATTTCTTGTACTGTTGCGGAAACAGACAGTGTACGACTTTGCATAGCCATGTAAGGCGTTGCACGTACTGAAATTTGGAAATCAACATCTTGTCCACCTCCAATATACATGTCACCAGGAGCGGCAGTAGCAAGGTTATCACTTGTAACTATGATGCTAATTTTCTCTTGGTAATTAGTAGGATTACTTGCAGTACAAGTGGTAAAACCGGAATACGTAGAACCCGGCTTAACTTCAACGTTGATATTAATCGGAGCACATGTGACTGAAATAGCCGCAGTAGGTATCTGAGCGGCTGCTGGAGTCGCTACGGATAACATCGAAAATATATATAGAGCCAAAAGAAAGGATGCACGCTTGAACATAGAACAGTCTCACCTATCATGCATGCCACTCAAGCACCACTCATAACCATTGTGGGTAAATGGAAGATAAAAACCGCCGGTATTATCGTTTTTGGGAGAAATGAATCTAGTGGGCCCGAAGGGACTTGAACCCCTGACCCCCCGGTTATGAGCCGGGTGCTCCAACCAACTAAGCTACAGGCCCGTATGGGAGCCGTAGGAGACCTTACTGTTGAACCTTATCATCAGTCAAACTGCGAAAGCGAAGACTGTCCCGGCTTGATCCANTCCCTAACGGTAGTTTCAATTTCATCTCTAATCATTTCAGGAACAAAAATTAATGCTCTTTCATTCGGTTGAGAAAGAGATCTAATCATTGAAGAATGGTCTGCAGCATCTCTTCCATCTTCTAAAATAATACCTTGCTCATAAGGCATGTAACCTCTCTTTGAAATTCTAGCATATAGAACGTGTATAGAAGGGTCATAGCCCTTAGATTTTACTAAATCTTCCAGGCGTTGCCTAATTATTTCGACCATTTCTATGGTAAGAGTATCTATTCGAATAGACTTATGAAAATTTTTCCGTGAAAGTAATTTTTCTGCATATAGAGATAGAATTTCATCTTCATGACTNGCCCAATCAGGTAGTGCCACTTTCACATGTGAGTCATTTAACTCAGAATATTCAACAGCAGTCAGATTTTCATTGAGAAGCATGTTTCTTAATCTTCCATCTATCTTTAATTGTCCACTGGTAGCAAGAACTCTAGCNCTAGAAAGCATCTTGACNAGATAGTTTTGAGTAAGCATATTTACCTTGTGAAAATAAACTTGATTNTACATGTGGTAACGAGTGACAAGATATGCTTCTATCGCAGGTAAGCCCCAATTTTTGACGTAAAAATGTCCATTCTCACCGACTCTAAGCGCCCTAAAAACTCTGGCGATATCAAAACCACCAATCTGAGCACCTGTATTTGCTTGGTCTCTAACCAGATAATCCATCCTATCGACATCTAATTGGGATGAAACTATCTCTTTCATGAATGGTGGAATCTCTACACCATTACACTCGTTTTGNCCATCCATCAAAGCAAATAAGCGATTCAATCGCTGCTCTCCGATAACTTCTCGCAATGCGGAGCCTATTTCTGTATCCTCAGATTCAAGTAGTATCCTACCCCAATGTTCATGGGAATAATATGTAGCAAAAACTTCAGGGGTCTCAAGTAGATGAGAATAAGGTGGATGCCCAATATCATGTAGTAGTGCTGCGAGATGAACTAACTCTGCATCATCCTTTGAGATTGTATCTGGTTGAACTTCGTTGAGNGAAAATGTAAGTTGTTTAGCAAGGTAATAAGCCCCTAATGAATGTGAAAATCTGTTGTGGGTTGCAGCAGGGAAAACATACTCGCATGTAGATAATTGCTGAATTGAACGAAGCCTTTGAAACTCACGCGTGTCTATTATCTTGGCATGACTACTAGGAACTAGAATATCCTTGTGTATTTCATCACGAATGACCCTGTCACGCATGTCCATCCCGAACAGTGCTTCAGTTCTTCAGTTAAAAAGGACGCGTAAAATTGGCATTTTATTTCTAACACTATATCCAAAATGGCTATGCGTTGAGTTCGATTCGAGCATAACATGGCGGACATGCTGAAGAGTATGATGGACAAAATTACCGATGACAATCCTGAAACACGTGGTCAGAAGTTATGGGTGATGTTTGCATTAGCAATTCTATTGGTTGCTGCTATGAACTATTATGCATTAATTAGAGAGCCTGAGATTATTGCAATGGATGAACTGGTCGAGTTTAATAATGAGGTCGTAAAGGTNGAAGGAAAAATAATCTCTTGGCGTGAAGACCCTTGGAATTCAGGTGATTGGGAAACGCATGTTATAATTACAGATGGCACCGGTGTTGTTGAAGTTAGATGGAGCCGTCCTGCAGAAATACCCCCTATCGGAACCAATGTNGTAATTACTGGGGAAGTAGCGGAATTNCAAGGTAATATNTTCATGCGAGCAACTGGTTCAGGAGCGATGGAATGGAGTGAAGATGACCTCCCTGATATTATTGAACTAGCATTGGTTGATGTNGCNTTAGATCCTGAAAAATATGAAGATGAAATTATTACATTGACAGGATATATTGGAGAATCGATTCCACCTGATGAGATGTTTGTCACTGCAGATCTTAGAGATCACCCATCATATGGAAATTCGGAGCATCAAGTAAAACTCAACATTAGGTCTAATGTTGGAGAATGGATTGAATCATCTTCAAAAATACAAGTCACGGGAACCATAGCATATAATCAGCGTGAATTAAATTGGGTCATGTCTGTTCAAGGACCTGAAATATTGGTCGATAGAAACCACCCAGTGGACATCACTCGCCTTGATTGGGGAGCTGAATCAACCTGGAGTTATCAATCGGGTAACTTAGTCAATATTGCAGGATACGTCGAAATAAATGGTGATGACTGGACTTTAAGGGGACCGAGTGGAACAAAGATTTGCCTCAATCCAAGTCCTGAAGACGTAGAAAAATCAACCAATTCATCATGGCATAATACCTTTCATGACTTGCAGGGTAGATTGATGTGGTCTGAATCGGATTCAACATGGTGCGTGGATGCTAATGAAGGAACTCCAAATGGAAATCTTGATGGTAGTGAAACCACTGTAAGCCTATTGGCATTATTATCTGGAAATCCAGTTGGTCTAATCGAAAGTCCAAATGAAAGATATACTCTCTCGGCATTCATAAAATATCCAATCGAGCCTTCTGTAGAAGACGTTAACGGATATTTTGTCGATTCATCAGGTTATGTTCCAGGTCAAACAACAATAGCTGCAACATTTCCGGCTCAGACATCCACTCAATGGCTAGAGGCGGGACAAGCCATCAGTGCTAACGTTTCAGTTACTTGGGATGATGAAGATATGCGGATTAGACTACTAGTCCACGACTATGTTATGGGTGAAGTTCCTGCTGTGAAAAACCTGCTATGGGACGATGGTGCAACTCAGTGGGGTTATGCACGCAACCAAATGGTCAACTTAGATGGTATGGCGGTTCAAGATGAATCGGGAGATTGGTGGCTCCAACGTGATGGTACAAACCAAAGTATCCAGCTTTCACCATCTAGTGCTAATAGTATAGGTATAGATTCGCTTCACAATGGAACATCGATGACATGGACAGGTAGAATGATGCAAATAGAGGATGTTGATTCAATTTCTTTAGTATTCCAGTTGATTAGTGCTGATGTAAAAGATAGTGATGGTGACGGTTTATCTGATGACTTAGAGTCGAGTTATGGAACAAATCCATTCAGTGCCGATACTGATGGNGNCGGTTCAACTGATAGATTTGAAATTGAAGAAGANACGAATCCAAATAGTCCTNATTGAGGTGATTAGATGTTAGAAGCATATTTTGTTGACCTTGGATGGCTATTATTCGCTCTATTTTTTGGAGTTGGAATGGGATCTTTAACCGGACTGATACCTGGTTTTCACGTCAACAATGTGGCGCTTATTTTGCTTGCATTATCACCAGTGATGTTAGGTTGGGGCATACCTCTTTCTGCTGTAGCAGCAATTATTGTATCAACAGGTACTGTTCACACTTTCTTGAATTATATTCCGTCTGCCCTACTTGGGGCACCCGATGCTGATCAAGCACTTTCATTACTACCCGGGCATAGAATGTTGCTTTCTGGAAATGCTGCAAGAGGTGTTGCGTGGTCGGCAAGAGGTTCACAATTGGGGCTTTTCTTATCCTTGCCACTAATTATAGTAGCAAGAATNGCATTTGGTGATGANTTAGGTTGGTATGATTATTTGAGAAATATTGTATTTTTCCTCTTANTATCCATCTCATTTTTGCTTTTNGCTACAGAGACCACACGTCTCGACTGGCCAAAATGGGTAAGAACGCTAACTAAAGATATACTTGGAAGAGATTCTAGATTCGCAGGTTTCCTAACTGCAACAGCATTCTTTTTATTATCTGGATTCTATGGNTGGGCTGTTTTCACACTGCCTGCAAGATCNCCTATAGGAATACCCGATGCAAGCTTACTTCTTCCAAGTCTAGCCGGTCTTTTTGGAATTGCCAATTTATTGGACATTTACGCGACTACTACGCATATTCCTCCTCAAAAAGAAGATTGGAGTTTACCACCAGTTAGACCTTTGGTAGTTCCTTGCTTCTGGTCTGGTGTTGCCGGAGCATCCATGGGTGTTTTACCAGGAATGACTGCTTCACAAGCTACAGTTCTTGTTATGGGTGGGCGAAACGTTGCCGCAAAAATACAGGGTAAAGAAGGATATGGCATGGATTGGGAAACTCGAAGGTTGACTGAACTTTCTGACGAAGAGTTACTAGAAATCGCGATGGCTGAAGCAGAAGGCGGAGGTGAAGGNCCTCAAACTAAGCAAGATTTGGAAGTTATTGCGATTCTATCCGCAGTNAATACNGCNGTAACTGTGATGGTTCTTGGGTTCCTATACATCATNGGTCGTTCAAGGTCTGGAGCCACACTTGCGTTGAAGTTGATGTACCCTATTGACACATGGTCTTCAGCAGAGCCGACTGCTGATTTTGTTCGCTTGATTGCAATTACAATCGCTGCAGGAATGATGGCTATGCCGATAATAAAAGTTGTTGGAAAAGGCATGCTAAGACTCCATGCNGCCATTCCTCTTCAACAAATGGTTATGGGTGTTATTCTCTTTGTCACCGCACTAGTATGGTTCACTACAGGATTTGTAGGAATCGGTGTACTAATAATTGGAACAATACTTGGATTNTTACCACCGAGAATAGGTATTAGAAGAAGCCATGGAATGGGTATTATCATAGTTCCAATTATGATTTATACTTTCCATCAAGCTAGTGACGCCTTCGGTTTCCTTTGATNATTTACTAAATTCAAATCAAAAGTGATATGCCCTTTGACTAACCGCCCCCAACTGTAGAGGACTTTTTATGCACCCACGCAAAATATCTTTGGCGCTAGTATTACTAATGTTTATTTCAGCAATAATGCCTTTATTCACCGTTAATGAGGAAATATTAGAATCNACTCAACATACTAAAAAATCCTCTTCTATAGCTTGTTTATCTGATATTTGTCTAAACGAAGCATTACCCAACCCAAACGGAGCAGATAATGCTGCTTGGCCTGGTGGCGAGTGGATCGAAATTTACAATAACGGAACTAATAGTGTTGATGTAAAGGATTGGTACGTTGAGAATAAAGTACAAAAACAAATGATATTTAATTCAACGACAATTGTTGACTATGACCCAAATGATTCAAACTCTTGGACCATTGGACCTAGTGAATATATGGTGATTGCAAGAAATGGTATGCCCAATTCAATGTTCTANATGTCAAATGCAAATGACAATATCACTCTATTTGATTCCTCAGGTACACAACTAGATGTNGCCTCTTGGTCTTTTTCTANTAGTGCGCCATCTGGAACCAGCTTACAGGAAGACCCTAATGGAGCAACCAATNACTGGGTTNCAACCAACAATACCACTCCAGGAGGTGATAACGATGGTGAGGCAACAGGCGGACCTACTATTGTTGATACAGATCTAAAAATCAATGAAGTAATGTCAAATCCTTGGCCTTCCGACGATAGTGATATTTGGCCAGGAGGTGAGTGGGTAGAAATCTTGAACACTGGTACTGAAGCGATTAATCTTTCAGGATGGTATATTGAAGACAATGCTGGGAATAAAGTTTACATGGAACTATCACATTTAATCGACTCCGATTCATCAGTACCTGAATCATTCCATATTGCTGGCGGTCACACACGAATTATAGCAATAAATGGTTCTTCAAATTCNGGAGTATTGAATAATGGTGCTGAGCAATTGTATCTTAAATTACCNAACGGNAGTATTACTCATTCCGTTTCATGGACTGATACAGTTAACGGTTATTCACTTTCATATGATTCTGTCAGCCAAAATATGTTTTATTCATCTTACCCCAGTTTGAATACTACTAATCCACTTCCTATCGAGCAGTTATCGCCGGTACCTGGAGATATTAGATTCACAGAGTTAATGCCTCATTCCTATACAAATGGTACTTCATTCCCAGATGGCGAATGGGTTGAAATCCATAATGCTGGAACCTCAACTGTTGATTTGATAGGATGGAAAATAGTTGATGGCATGGGCAATGTAACATTCTTAGATCCTGGGAGTTTAGTATTCAATAATACTCAAGGTGCAACAAATATCGAGCCTGATGGAAGAAGATTGGTTCAATTTGTTGGCGAAACTCGACTTTGGGATTACTATGATCATCTAATTCTATTTGACCCTACTGAAACTATTAGCGATGCTGCTTGGTACTCTAATGATTTTGGACTCAATACTTCGCTGATCAGAGATTCTATTCCAACCAATCCATGGACTCCNTCTTCTTGGTCAACTCCAGGACAGCCTGAACCAGGAACAAGTCCTGTATCTTCTAGTGATCTTATATTTAGTGAAATTTTCCCTGACCCCGAAGGTGCTGATACCCAAAGTTGGCCAAAAGGAGAATGGATTGAGATATACAACAATGATTCTACTGTTGTCAATATTGATGGATGGAAATTGAAAGCAAATAACAGAAACTTCGTCATCGATGCTGTAGATTTGCCGCTACAACCAGACACTCTAATCCAACCAGGTGATGTGGCGCTGATTTCTTTGAACGGAACTAGTTCGTTCTCACTTAAGAATACAGTTCCCGATGTAATTACCTTGGTCGATTCATACAATTCAATAGTTGATGTTATTGGTTGGAATGAGACCATTGGAGGAGAATCTTTAGTCGCCCCTGGGACCAGTCATTCCGGTTATGCTATGAAGACTGCAAACTCCTTGACTGGATGGGTACAATCTATCTGGCAAACCCCTAATGAAGTCAATCCACAGTGGCCTGAATATACTGACTCTAACAACCTACTAATCACAGAATTTATGGCATCTTGTTCATCCACTCCTGACTATGATTGGATTGAATTATACAATAATGATTCTTCAGACATAAACTTGAGTAGATGGAGAATTGACACATCGCTTGGCAATCGTGAATTTATCCTAGGATATGGAAATGTCAATGATCTTAATCTAGAAAACTTGAGCGGAATGGATAATGAAAGTAGTATCTTAGCAAGCGGAGAATATGGACTTGTTAGACTAGATAATTCCATTTTGATGAATCAGCATAACATAACACTATACAACCCTGATGGAGAAGAAATCGAACAGATTTCAGTTGGTGAAAATACTGCTTGTAAATCTAAGATTCGTTCCTCAAGTGGTTGGATTGAATCTCCTTGGAGTACACCCGCTCAAGAGAATCCTGATTACAGCAACTTAGCTGTTGCCGGAGACATAATTTTCACTAGAATAATGTCTCAAGGCAGTAATGATGAAGTGAGTAATTCAGATTTTGTTGAAATCAAAAATATTGGCGACACTATAGGATACCTTACTGGATGGAGTTTTGAAGTTACATCCGGAGGAAATAGTAATACTTACTCAGTTGGACAGTTAACAATACCTTCAGGAAATTCAGCAGTATTGGCTAATGATGCTGTTGGTATTTGGGTTAGTGAATCATCACCAATCAATTCTGATTGGATAGAATACTATTCGTTTGACGAAATTCTAGGCGAGAATATGTTAATCCCTGATTCCGGAGCATCAATTAGAATTTTGGATACAAGTGGTGTGATTTCTGATTCTATTGTTTATGACAATGGACCTACTGATTCCAGCGATTGGAATGGAGAGTCGGTAAGTCCACCAACCAATGGAATAGATTTGATTATTTACGTAAGAGGTGATGGGTGTAATTATCTTCCAGATACTGACTCAGCAACAGATTGGAACTATCGATGGAGTATCCTTGGTGCTAGCAACCTATGTACTGATAATCAGTTCAGTGGCCAAAGTACCATAACTCCCCTTATTGGACCACAAGATGGACTCCTAGACTTATTGAACTGGATTGAAGGTGCAACAACCTCAATTCAAGTTCACCTATACCAAATGCAAGAGCCAAGGCTGGTTCAAGCATTGATGAATGCGGCAAATAATGGTATAGAAGTAAAAGTAGTATTAGATCAAGGTTGTGACTGTAATATTTGGTCATACAGCGACATGCAACTCCAATATGGATTTGCTAGTGAACTGGATAATGCAGGTGCTGAAGTATTTTGGTTCGGAGGAGAATATGAAGAGCAATATAGATTCATTCACAGTAAAGTTGCAGTTAGAGATGGTAATAGTGTTTGGATGTCCTCTGGAAATTGGAAACCATCATCTGTTCCAGCCCCTGGTGTCAGAGGAAATGTGGAATGGAGCGTATTAATTGAAAATGAAGATTTGGCAGGAATAGTATTACAGCAAATGGAGTTTGACACTAATACTCAGTCATCTTACATTACTGCTTACTCATCTTCTGATGCTCCTTCTGATTGGACCATGCCTGGGGTAAACTCTCCTGGCAGTGGTGGAACTGCTGCCTCTTATTCAGTAGATGTTAGTGGAGAAGTTCTAACATGTCCCGACAATTGTATAACTGGTATAACTAACTTGATCGATAGTGCCTACTATGAAGTTGTATTATCTCAGCAGACTCTTGATGTTGATTGGAACTGGGGCTGGGGACAACAAAGTCCTGTGATAAATTCACTTTACCAAGCAGCCTTGAGAGGGGTTGCAGTCAAAGTAATAATCAATGGAGCATATTTAGACGATGATGACCAAGATATCATTGATTTGCTAAATGAACAATGGAACGGAACTGAAGGATTAGACGCTACTGCGATTGTTATGAGTGAAGATGATGATGTATCAAAACTGCATAATAAAGGAATAATTGTCGATGAAAATAGCGTCTTAGTATCTTCAATAAATCTTGGAAGTTCGGCGATGAATCGAAATAGAGAAATGGGTGTAATTATTCATTCACCAGTTATAGCCCAAGTCTACAAAGAGGCTTGGAATGTTGACTGGAATCGTTTGGATAATGTTACTGATACTGACCAAGATGGACTAATCGATAAGTGGGAAGTTCCTAACGGATTAAATCGTACAAAGCGAGTTTTAGATTCAGGAATTACAGAAGATATGTACGATGCTGATGGCGATGGCCTAAGTAATCTAGTTGAGTATATTCAAGGTAGTCATCCACTTTTGATTGATACTGATGGCGATTGTATTCGAGATGATATTGAAATCGCTTGGGCTCAAAGTACTGCCTTAGACAGTGATGTTACTACTGTGACTCCATTTGATGCCCTAAATATGGCAGATGCTGACGGTGATGGAATTAATGAAGCAGATGCCTTAGGTTGTGATTTAGGTGGAATAGAACCTGTCAATAATAATTCAAACAATCAAACAATTGATCCGGTTGGGGATGATGACGGTGATGGAATTCTAAATGAGGCAGATATCTGCCCAGATACTCCTGAAAATACTCCAACTGATACCGAAGGATGTTCAAATACCCAGAGATTAAATCTAGCTGAAAAGAGCAAAGGTGAGAATGAAGACTCTAGTTCAACTATGCTACTCATCATGCTGTGTGCTGCACTATTAGCATTTGGAGCGTTTATCATTCTAAAACAGTTAGAATCTAAGGCTGAATCAGCAAAGGACCTAGTCTCAATAGAAGAACAAGAAATGATGCTAGCCCAAAGTTCTGATACGAATACTGAAGCCGATTCTTGGGCAATGCCAGTACTTGACGGTAGTAACTCGGGAAGTGAAGAAACCTCTCAACAAAATACTCACGAAATCACTGATGAAGACCTAGCAAAATGTCCTGGTTGGGATAAAGAAACTATCCAAGCATATCTTGAACAAGGTTGGAGCATGGAACAATTGGCTAATTACTATCAAGAACAACTTGAATAGTACAATTCTGCGTAAGTTTGACAAAGGTCCTCTTGTTAGCCGGTTTGATAAAGATGCGTTATACCACTAGTAATCCTATCATGACCCAGAATTTTTGGTCGAATATAACTGGCCAGAATACAATGACTTTCCAAGGAACGATAATTAAATTATCATACCTTATTGGCGTAGTTGCTGTATCTGCGCTTCTTTCAATTTATGTTTCACTAGATGCGATAGCCTCTGGTAATGCGTCTGTTGTTTCTGGATTGACTTGGGGTGGAATGCTTGGTGGAATTGTAGTTGCACTTATTCTTGGATTTATGAGACCTGAAAAACCAGCCACTCTTATGACAATTTATGCTGTACTTATGGGTATGTTTGTTGGATCTATTTCGTTATTGTTCGAGTTAACTTATCAAGGCATCATTATTCAGGCAGGATTTGGAACTATTTTCATAACAGGTTCTATGCTTGTAATTTACTCATCAAGAGTGATTAAAGCAACACCTACATTTAACAAAGTAATTGGCAGTCTCGTTGCATCGATAATGCTAATGTATGCATTATCAATAGTTTTCACGTTGTTCACTCCATTTGAAGTTCCATATCTGCACACATCGGGACCTATTGGTATTGGAATTACTGTTTTCATCTTGTGCGTCGCTGCTTTGAGTTTAATCTCAGATTTTGGATTTATCGAATCAGGGGTAAAATGGAATGCGCCAAAGAATGCTGAATGGTGGGGAGCATTTGGTGTACTGGTAACAATTATTTGGATTTACATTGAAATGGTCCGCCTTCTTTCAAAGATTAGAGACTAATTTTGAGAGATATGTCAAATTGGATTTATCTTATTTTAGCAATTTTATCTGAGGTTATTGGAACTTCTTTCCTCAAATCAACAGAAGGATTCACTAAACTTTGGCCTTCTATAATTGTATTAGTCGGATATAGCGCTGCATTTTATTTCCTTTCACTAACTTTAGAAACAATTCCAATTGGAGTGGTTTATGCGATTTGGTCTGGCGTAGGTATTGCTGCAATCGCTATTGTTTCGGTGATTTTCTTTGATCAGAAACTTGACACCGCCTCATATATTGGAATGGGATTAATCATAGCAGGAGTTGTAGTTTTAAGATTATACAGTGATGCCTCAGTAGAATAACTGAAATCGGTACATAGTTGATTTTTTGAGGGTAGAATTGAAACACTGTGGGTATTTCCCCTATTTGATAACATGACGCGTAGTATTCCAGTGATTGATTTTGGTGACTTTCTATCTAAAGATCCAAATAGACGTGAAAAATTTGTATCGAAAGTAGGTGATTCACTCAAAGATATCGGATTTTTCGCTCTTGAAAACCATGGCATACCTATCGAATTGATTGAAAAATCTTACCAGCGTGGAGATGAATTTTTCAGTCTTGATCAGTCGAGCAAAAGTAACTACCTGCAACCTAACATTTCACATCAAAGAGGATACACTGCATTTGGAGTTGAACATGCAAAAGATAACCCGGCTCCAGACTTGAAGGAATTTTGGCAAACTGGTCGAAGTCACAAAAGTGAAGAAAAAATACCAAATTACCCAACCAATATCTGGCCAAATGATACTGTTCCTCAATTTCAAGAAACCATCGATGACCTATATAATCAAATGGAAAGTCTCTCATTGAACCTTTTATCTGCATGTAGTCTTTACTTAGGTAAGGATAAAGATTGGTTAGGAGAGATGACTGAAGAAGGTAATACAATTATGAGAATTATTCATTATCCACCACTAGGTGAAAATGTAACTCCTGGTGCAGTTCGTTCTGCAGCCCACGAAGATATCAATTTCATTACTTTACTAGTTACTGCCACTGCTGACGGTCTCGAGGTTATGGACCATGATGGAAGTTGGATTAAGGTTGAAGGAGATGCTAGATATATCATTGTTGATTCAGGAGACATGATTCAAAATCTCACCAATGGATTATTCAAATCGACAACTCATCGAGTAGTTAATCCAAGTTCTAAATCAGAAAGAAGATTTTCAATGCCAATGTTCGTACATCCTAGAAATCAAATTGATTTGACACCTAGACCAGAATTCATAGAGATGACTGGTGGGGATTCAAAGTATCAATCCATATCCGCAGGAGATTATCTTCACCAGAGACTGGTCGAAATTGGGCTTGCAAAAAGTGATGATTAAAATGAATCAACAAGAAGTTGAGGATTTAATCACATCAGTTGAATCAAATCAACGAATGAATCTTGACTTATTAGCACAATTCGTAAGAGATGTTGCTTCGCATTCAATTCCTATCACATCTATCGAAAAATGGTTAAAGGCCGTGCATAGTAATGGTATTTCAGTCGAAGAGACTACTGTCTTGACTAGAGAAATGATGGAATCGGGTGCTATGCTTGATTGGTCTGACAATCGATTGGTTGTCGATAAGCATAGTACTGGAGGGGTTGGAGACAAAATGTCATTGATGCTGGCGCCAGCCCTTGCTGCATGTGGGATGAAAGTACCAATGCTTGCTGGAAGAGGGCTAGGACATACTGGTGGGACAATCGATAAATTGGAATCCATACCTGGATTCAATTGTTTACTTTCTCCCGAGCAGATGCAAAAACAGGTTCTCGAAATTGGCTGCTGTATTGCAGCACAAAATGATTCAATTGCTCCAGCAGATGGACTGCTCTACGCAATAAGAGATGTTACTGAAACTATTGATAGCATTCCTCTAATAACTGCATCCATTATTTCTAAAAAAGCTGCTGAAGGATTGGGTTCACTGGTATTAGATGTAAAGTGTGGTTCTGCTGCATTTATGAAAACTCGAAATGATGCCGAAGTATTGGCTAAATCAATGGTTGGTGCAGCCAAGGGATTAGGAATTAATACGGTTGCCCAAATAACTCGAATGGACTTTCCGATTGGAAAATATGTTGGTAATTCACTAGAAGTAATTGGCAGTATAGAGGTTTTACAAGGAAATGGCTCATCTGATACTAGAGAATTAGTAGTTATCCAGGCCTGTTCACTATTGGTTCAAAGTGGTTTATATCCAAATGAACAGGATGCTAAAAAAATGATTGAACAAGTTCTTGATGATGGTTCTGCATTGGATTACTTCAAACAAATGTGTACCTCACAAGGTGTCGAAATAGATATTGCAGAAGCCTTGATTGAAGATCCTAGAAATGTGTTACCAACGTCAAAAAATACTACAACATTAAAATCCTCCAAATCTGGTTATGTTGGTTCAATAAATTCAATGACTCTAGCAGAGATTGCTAGAGCTCACGGTGCTGGAAGATTTACAATCGAGGATGAGATAATCCCAGAAATTGGTTTTGAAATTTTAATAGAACAAGGTCAAGCGATAACTGAAGATCAAAACTGGTTAGTTTTCCATCATAATGAGCAATTAACAGAAGATGATTTCTTCAAGTTAAGTAACTCATTAGAAATTGTTAATCAAAAGCCTGAGCAAACATCAAGGCTGATTTCAGTGATTTCTTAATTTCAAATTATCCGAAGTCGTCATAAAGGAGTGGTTACTCGGCCACGATGCCGATTTAGCTTAGCTGGTGGAGCGTGGGACTGTTAATCCCAAGGTCATGGGTTCGAACCCCATAATCGGCGCCAATAATATTTCTATACCAAAGCACAAATTTTGTGTTTTGTCGGGACATCATTGATTTACTAGAAACTAGAGAGAAATATGGTGACTTTATGACTAGAGAGATGGATATTGAGCCTGTAACAGCAAGTGGAGCAATCAAAAGTTTAGGCATTGTCCTTGTATTATGCTTTATTGCTCTATTATTCATTTTAGGGATTGAGTTTTTGTTTTTTTGGGAAATGGATTTCATTAAGTGATTAGAATTAATTAAATGGTTAATTAATGAATCATTTTTTTCTAAAATCTCCACCAAGAAAATGTTTCTTTATCATCGGATTTTTCATCATTGTAAATCCAAAAAATCCAACTGAATACCAAAATAATTCTAACAAAACCCAGCATATAACAAAAATAAGTCCGAATTGAAGCATTGATGAAATTTGTAGAACCAATGAGGCAAGTGAAGAAACTACTAGTGAGATGCCAATGTCATATAACCTTCCAGTACATAACCAAAAATTGGATAGCCTAGCTAGAAGTCTATTCATCAATTAGCCTAGGCAAATTTAGTATAAAGAACAATTGACTGAATCAACGGTTACGGAGATAATCTTCTCCATAATAGTTCCACTGTTCCATGGTCCATCCAGGAGGTAGTCCTTCTGGTGGAAGTTGTGGAGGAGTTTTTACTATGCTCGAAGGAATAATGTTGGGTTGCATATCTGACAAGAAATGATTAAATTGCTTATTATGTACCTCCAAAGGTTTACTGCGCTTCTTGACGATAAATAATGCTAAGATCAGCACCGAAATTATTGCGACGACTAAAATTACCAAGTTGAAGTTAGATGATTCATCAACTTCCTTAGAGAGTGAAGCATCAAATGGATATACATCTGAATTATCACCAACTCCATCTCCATCTGAATCTAACCATTCCGAACTATCATCGATAAATGCATCCGCAGTGTTATCCCAGCCATCGCCATCATTATCTAAACAACCAAATCTAGGGGTCGTTGAATTTCCAAATAATTGTGGGCATGAATCAAACTGGAAACCTTCTGAATTATCACCAAAACCGTCAACATCAGAATCTAAGTATTGTGATGATTCTTCTGGGAATGCATCATTAGAATCAGACCATCCATCGTCGTCAGAATCAAGACAACCAAATACATCAATGGTTGAAGTTCCTCGTTCGTTTGGACAAGAGTCTCCTTGGAAGCCTTCGATATTATCACCAAATCCATCGTAATCCGAATCTGCATGTTGTGAAGAATCATCAGGGAACGCGTCAGCACCAGATAATATTCGCCAATTTGTGTCTGGATTTGACCAACCATCGCCATCAGAATCTATGCAACCATTTCTATCTTGGAATGAACTACCAGCAATACTGATACAGAAATCTCCTTCAAATCCTTGGAACACATCACCAAAACCATCTCCATCACTATCAGACCATTGTGTTGGTTCTTGAGGGAAAGCATCGATGACATCAGCAAAATTATCACCATCTGAATCGATACATCCCTGCGCATCTAGTGTACTAGTTCCATACTCATTAGGGCAGTAATCTACAATGTCATCAAACCCATCATTATCATCATCTTCGTCTTCAGAGATATCTTCACATCCATCTCTGTCAAAGTCACTGGATGATGAGGAAATAAATCCGATTCGACTTTGTAAGCATAAATCTTCAGTAGTCGAAGATATTTCACAAACTGAGTCTTGGATTGTTCCATCACAAATTTGGTCTCCGTCATCGTCTAAATCTTCTGTTGAGTCTCGGCATCCGTCGCCATCATAATCACTAATAGAACTCGACAGCCAGCCCAATTCTCCTTTCTGACAATTATCATCTAAGTCGGTAACATCGTCGTTATCATCATCAAAATCTTCAGCCGAATCTTTACAACCATCTGAATCAAAATCACTCGTAGATGATGAAATCCAGTTTGTAAAACCTTTCGAACATAAGTCATTGACATCTAGAATTCCGTCACTATCATCGTCTTCGTCACATGCATCTCCAAAGCCGTCACTATCCAAGTCAGATTGGGAAGGATTTGCAACATATGGACAATTATCATCTTCATCTAAAAC
>PADF01000035.1 GCA_002702945.1 Methanobacteriota archaeon | reverse complement strand
GATTTACCTCAACAGGTGTATCTGTTTTATCGCAAAATCATGAATTATCAACATTTGAAGGTATAGGCACTTTTGAAGGAACAGGGACATTCAATGGAACTGGATTATTCACTGGTATCGGTGATTTCTCAGGTGATATGGTAAGTCCTGGTTCATTTTATCAGACCGGACTTGTCCCTGGTGATTACGAAGTTTATGCTATGTTTGAAAATGGTAGAGAAGTAATGCTTCCTGATGTTATCTCAGTTGGATTAGTGCCAAGTTATGATTTATCATTGTCAATTCCTGGTTCAGTTCTACGAGGAAATATCACTGATCTATCAGGTGACAATATCTCTAATTCTTCCTTTGAACTTACTGACTTATTACTCGACGACTCCAGTTCAATTCAGGTCGAAACCAATTCAACTGGTGGGTACTACTATGGACCAATCTCTACTGGTGAATATCAATTTAGAATAGATGTTGATTCGGATGGATTCTATGAAATTAATAGTACCCTTTCGGTAGGCAGTGAAGCAGGTTCATTCGAACCGATTTCAATAATTCCTGAAAAGTTTGATGTTTCAATACAACTGAATTCTCCTTTGAATTCGAGTACATCCGAACCGTTGTTCTCTACAGTCAATAGAACGATTGAAATTAGTTCAACTAATTCTTCAACTTCTGTTTCGTTCACAACAGATGAAAATGGTATAATAAATGCTGAATTAACTCCTGGTTCATATCAATTAAGTGATTCCAATTCAGATGATTACGTATTGTTTAATTCTTTTAATTTGGAAGAAGACTTGAATTTCTCAGTAGAATATTCCATTGCAACCTTAGTATCTGGATACATGAAGGTATGTACTTCCTCGAATTTAGCAGATTGTGAGACAGGTGATGCAAATGCTTCAACATCACCAGCATCTAATGTTGAAGTTCTATTAACTTCTACATCTAACGATTTAGAATTTACAGTCATAACTGACATAGAAGGAAAATATGAAATCACATTACCAGGGGATCTAGAATTCCAATTGATTGCCCAGAGTACCGGTAATTTTGGTACAAGCCATTATTTCTCATTGAACAATTCTTCGACCTATGAGGTTGAAGATTTATTCTTAACTCAACTAAGATATATCAGCGGTGGTCTTTTCTTATATGACAATAACACTACATGGAATGGTTTCTCTTTTGAAAATTATCTGCCTATGATAATAGCTGAAGATGATAAGGGTGTTGAATGGCTTGGACCTGTTACAGATAACGGACAATTTGGATTCACTTTGCCGGATGGACAATACAGTTTCACAGTTGAACAGACTGAATTAAATGTTACAGGTTTGACAGATCACTCTATTACAGAAAATGCTNCAACTCATTTCATTGAATTGGTGGCAAATCCAGAGTCTAATGATGTAGAATTCAATGTATACCTAGATGTTTCAGGAAATCAATCAGTAGATACTGGTATTCTAGTTTCTACTGAATTTTCTCTAACTTCAATCAGCGAAACTAACGATGTCACCAATGTCAGCTTTGATGATTATGATTCTACTGGAAATATTACTTTAAACCTAAATCCNGGTAAGTACATTGTTTCATTCAATTCGACTTCTGCAAGTGATGAAAATGCTACTGATTTCAACAGTTTCTATATCTCAGAACAGATTTATGTAGAGATTGAAAGCTCAGATACACAAGTTGTAAACTTCTTCCTAGGTAATGAAAGGTTAGTCAATGGTGTGCTGAGTGATGATTCTGGCCTACCTNTAGGTAAAGAATTCTTACTATATAATGAAGAAGAAAATGACTGGTTTAGTATTACNTCAGACGACTTTGGAAACTTTTCAGCCTACGTTCCTGTTGGAGATTGGATTGTAATTGTTGCACCGATAGTTGATGGTGACAATACTACAATTCTACGTCAAGAACTTACTGTTGGAGCAGATTCAAGTTTGAGAACAGGACTTAACTTACAAATGGTAAATGCTACTGAAATTTCATTACAATTACTCGAGTCTCTGACTGAAGAACCTATTGTAAATGCTAGAGTTATNGCTGTGAGCCAAGATGGNTATGGAAATATCACAATGTCTGGTTCTAATGATACTGGACATATTTCAGATATTCTAATGCCTGGAAGTTGGAGTTTATTCCTAGAATCTTCAAATTCAACTGATAGTTGGTATTTGAATACCTCGGAAGCTCCATTCAATACAATTGGCGTGGTAAACGATACGATTGACCTTGGTATTCAATATGCTAACCTAGAAGTGTTTATCGGTGGAAATGTATTTTGGGACTTCAATGATGATAATNTCTCAGACCTAGGTGAATGGATTGAAGGAGTTAATGTAACTATAGTCGGGAATAATAATTCTGAAATTAACCAAACTGTTACTACAGATATTGATGGTAATTGGAATTTATTCGTTCCAATTAGAGACGTTTACAATATATCAATCTCCAAAGACGGATATGAAACGGTTTATTATTCTAGCAACAATGTTTCCGGATTTGTTGTCAATGATGTAACTGTTGTTGAGGATATCGAAATTGATGCAAATAATGTAGCCGTTAGTGGTATAGTAACTACTTCTCTGCCAAATCCGGATTTGCANTTAAATGGATCTTCTATAACTCTATACNCTAGTTCAAGTTATGATAGAGACCCAATCAGCATTGATGGAACATACTCTGACGGAACTCTTTCATGGAGCGAAGTTATTGTTCCAGGTGATTGGATTGTTGTAGTCGAAAGTAGTAATTTGGACGACAATGGTGGAGGAATTGCAATATCCTATCTCGATGCTACAATCAATGAAGGCGCAGTATTGGAAATGGAAATGGTTGCAGGTGGTTGGGTTGAAATATCTACCAATTGGCAAGATATCAGCCTCTTAGACCATCATACTGGTTCTTCTGACTCTGGCTATTCGATGATTGAATCTGAGGTTGAAATCTCATTCGACTTATTACTGGGTGCAGAATGGAATTACACTGTCGACCAAGACGGAGAAATCCGTGTACTGATGCCAGTTGGAGATGTCGAAATGCAATCACAATTCAACACTCTTCAGAGAAATCTTACAATGCCTTATTCCTTTACTACTCTGCGAACAGTTGAGCAAGGTATTTTGGATGTAGAGATCGATTATTCAAGAAAAATAAACTCAAAAACATCAATTTCAATAGATGAATCTTCTGTAACAAATGCAACATTCAACATCGGTAATCCGGAAGAATTGACTGCAATGGTGGATGGCGAGGAATACAAAGTAATAGAATTTGAAATCGATTCAGTTTATCAAGGAACTGAAAGCTCAGATCAATTTACAGTTTCTGGAATTATTGACATAAGTCAAGATTCTAGCCTTTGGTCTGTTGAGTTCTATAATGGAACTGAATGGCAGAGTTCAATTGATGTGACTATGGGAATCGGCGAATCGGATCTTGATGATTCTGTGTCAAATTCAAGCACTATCAAGACTAGAATTTTGATGCCTAATACCAGTTCCTCATGGAGCTTTGACAGAGGACATGATATCACTATTAATCTAGAGAATGAAGGTGGCGTTTCAAGTACAATGTTCATGAATGTAGCNATACCTCAAACATATGGANTAGAGATTACNGATGCNGTTGAAGAAACAGGNGTATCTCCNGGAAGTANTGCNACNTTCTCATTCATGTTAACCAATACCGGTAACGGAGACGATACTTTCAATGTTGAATTATCTAATGAAATACCTGAAGGCTGGCAAATTACCCCAAGCAGTTCTACTGTTACGATTTCTAAAGGAGATTCAAGAAACCAGCAATTCACGGTCTTTGCACCTTCTGATTTCACATCAGGAGAGATAGAGGCTTGGATAACAGTCGCCAGTGAAGATGGAATTACAAATACTACTGTCGAAGTCGATATCAAATCTGCAAGAATTGATCTAAGTGTTGATAAATCATCAATAAATGAGAAATCTTACATTTACGAAGTAGGTGGTGGTCAATTGGTAATTCCAGTTGAAAATACAGGATATCGTTCTGCAGGAATAGTTAATGTTACAGCGCAGATGACTGATAATACTGGTAATGTTTTGGAAACATATGGTACACAAACAATATCAGTTGGTTCGGGACAAACTGTTGAGGCAACCTTTGATATTAATGAAACATCAATCAAGGAACCTAGATTCCTAGTGACTGTGGAAATAGGTGATGATTCAACGTTTGTTGCTGATGGTGGAGACATTGAACCATTTGACTTCATNGTTCCAGTCACCTTAGAAACAATTGAAGAGGATTCAGCATGGTTGATGGTTATCATATTTGTTTTGGCGATTCTTGTTGCATATGGTGGTCTAAAGGTCGCTAGAAACAAATCTTCTACNAGATTCTGATTTTAGACAAGCCATTAAATGCTTCACCTCACAGTGAATGCTAGGGTGGTGGCGTACTGACTAGTCTAGATAGTGTAGAATTACTTCCAGAACCCGACGACGAGAGAATTCTTTCAGCAATTGACCCATCTGTAGTTGGTTTNCAAGATGAGTGGAGGTCCGAAGTTACCGGATGGTTCCCTCAAATTGCAAAACCGATTCACAGAGTTCGAAAGAAGAAATTTC
The DNA here is from genome assembly GCA_002702945.1 of Methanobacteriota archaeon. The sequence continues at coordinate 56,545 of PADF01000035.1, read as the reverse complement.
TGCTGACAAATCTTGTTCTTTTTGCAATATTCGCATCTCTAATGNTATGGGTTTGGCAATCAGGTTACATGTTTGTGGAACTACCTCCGGCAAAATCGGAGTGGGCTTTCGAAGAAGCTGGTTTTGATGAAGAGGTATTTGATGGCTTAACAGGAGAAGGTATTAGAGTCTGTATAGTTGATACTGGTATTGATATTTCACATCCTTCTTTTAAGAATACAAATCTTGTCTTTAAGGACATGATTTCNAACTCGAATAGTCCTGTGGATTATGGAGCAACAGCTCACGGTACTCTAATGGCGGGTATACTTGTATCACAAGAGCATCAGTACGGTGTCTCTCCTAATGTCGATTTAGGAGTAGTAGCTGCACTTAGTGACGATGGAACTGGTGTTAANACTGCAGATGAGCAAAAGATTTCTGATGCAATTGAATGGTGCATGGACAGTTTTTCGGCAGACATAATTTCCCTCTCTTTAGGTGGAACCCAAAGTGAATCAATGACCCGAGAAGGACCTAGTGTTTCTTCTGTAAGAAAAGCTCTTGATCGAGGTATTTTTGTTGTGGCTGCTGCAGGAAATGATGGAGGAAATGGTGATGATGGTCGTGTTTCTGTNCCAAGTAATGTTCCACTGGTAATTTCTGTTGGTGCATCATCTCAGGGTGGTGAAGTTTGGGAAAATAGTTCTAAAGGAAGTCAGGTTACTATATCTGGTGAACAGAGAGTTCATCCTAACCAAAAACCCGAAATTATTGCACCAGGGGTTAGAATTGTCAGTACTGGATCTGACGGACAGTGGTATTCTAGTAGTGGGACCTCAGACTCTACAGTATTTGTTACAGGTGCTCTAGCACTTATTCTACAAGACCAGCCACAATTGAGACCATCAGCAACGTTGGATAACTCNTGTATCGGCGAAGTTAAACAGGCACTTCGGATAAGTGCNTCAAATTCTATAATTGAACATGATGATTTACTTGGATATGGGAATTTGGACGCTAGTGCTTGGTTAGAGCAAGTTAGAACAATGCCAAATTGTTGAAAAAACCTAGTTANATTTGATACTTTAACATTACATTGATACTTTTACACAGTTTTTTGTGATACACTCAATCTAAATTGATATTTTTATGGAGACTTTCAGTGAACAGTGTTATAATCCAGTNTACGATGCCAAACTAGAGGCCCGAATATGTCAGATAATAAAACAGGTAAAAGTATATCTTTAGTTGCACTACTAATTTTCTCAACTCTAACTACAATGTTAGTTATCCCTTCTTCAACNGCTGCGGGTATCAATCAAACAACTTCTGGTACTCTCAATGGGCAAGAAACATGGTCAGGAACCCACACTTTAACTGATAATGTAACAATAGCTGCAGGTGCTACTTTAGTAGTGAGTGCAGGTGCTACAATTAATATCCCATTTGGAAAATATATCGATGTACAAGGTGCAATTTGTGTAGCGTCCAAAACTTGTGGGGGTTCAACCGATGGTTCTAGTTCTTCAATGACTACATTCTCCTGGGATTTACCTACTGACTACACTGTTAGAGGCCACTGCGTGATAAGTATTGACGCTGCATGTGGTTCTGGAATGGTCATTAGAAATACGATTGATGAATCTAAGACAGGCCTCAATTTCGTAGAGTTTGAAAATGCTTTTGGATTTGAAATAGGAGTCGATACCATCAACGGCTTAGATGCGAAATATGGTGCATTAGTATTTGATGGACCTAATACATTTGCAAATGGTCTGAAATTTACCAATATTAACTCCTCAAATATAATTCTTGTAGACTTAGCGAATCCAACAATTACCTCTTCAGAATTCACTCTTGGAGTTGATGCCTATTCAATCGGTAAGAGGGCCGCAATTTCTGCTTATGGGGCAGGTTCGGGAATTACAGATCCATTTTCAGTATCTGGTTCTACTTTCACCGGTGACGCTGAAGGTTCTTGTGGTAACAATGGTAACGGAATCTCAATGATTTATGTTGAGAATAGTTACGCATCTTTGAACAATATTGATATTTCNGATAATGGATATGGCACCTTTTTCATCCAATCTTCGGGTGAGTTAACTGGCTCGACCATCGACGTCAATTGTGCAGCTGTTGATACTAAAGGGTTGAAGCAGACTGGGGATATTAGGCATACTTTTGAAATTAATAATAATATAATTGTAACTGCTAGTCGCGCAGGAATTACTGCTTATGACGGGGCAAAGATCTCAGCCTCAGGTAATACTATTTCAGGTGTAGAAGATAGTTCAGGAGTTGCTATTCGTTCATCTACTGCTACACTAAATAACAATATCATCGGCCCGATTGGTGGNTANAATGGGATNTGGATTTATGGATCATCAGAGGTAGTCGCGATTGGAAATACTATCACAGATACTGCTAGAGAGCCAGTAGTTCACGGAGAATATCACTATCGAGACCAAGGTTGGCCTTCTGTCCAACCGACAAAATCAAGATTATATATGGAAGGAAATATTATTTCCAATAATTCTGGAACTTGTAATTCTCAGTCAATGTATGGTGGAGATTTCCAATGCCCTGCAATACATATTTTCCGAACTTCTGCAACTCTATACAATAACACAATTACGAACAGTGTCGGTGATGCATTAAGAATCAAAGGTGGTATCGTGAATGTTCAAGGAAATACTATGGAAACTCAAAGTTTCGGAGTGAATATTTCTCACCACGATGATAATTACGGAAACAAGTACGGTTCAATAGGCTATTTTTCCGAAAATACATTCACCAATGCAACTCAAGTTTACAATATAACAGAATCAAGAGTTACTATTCAGTCTGAATATATACCTGATGCAGGTGGAGATGAAATATTCCCAATACAGTTGAGATGGCTTGGAGCACAGTGCCCTGCTGTACAAAATGAGTGTCTTAATGTCCCAAATACCGATGAAATGCCTCCTGCAGGTATGCCTATGTCTTTGGAATTGGTAAACAACTCAACNGTATTATCGTATGCTGGACTTCAAAACTTTGACACCTCTAAGATACATGTTAAAAACCAAAACACTCCATGGGGTACACAAGTTCGTGAAGGTGAACTGGTTAGGTTCCAAGTAAAGGCATTGAATAGCGATGTTGATGGTGCAACAGTTGTAATCAAAAATTCCACNGGNTTCCCACTTTATTCATTGACTACAGACCAGTTTGGATATACACCTGAAGTAACTCTTCCCAGCAATTTCTACTTGGACCGTAATTGGAATAATCAAGTCGGTGAGCAAGGAGTTACAGTTGTACTAGATCCTGGACCACCTGCGATAACCACTGTCATGGATGAAAATACATGTTCGGATGGCTATGATAACGATGGAGATACATTGACNGATGACGATGATCCTGACTGTGCTACAGGAAGGGAAATTCCATCTTATAGCGTTGAAGCATACAAGTTTGGTAAAGGTATTTTTCAATCTGATTTTAATCTAACAGGTCCTATCGACGATATAATCAGTCTCGAGAATATGCCACCTAGTGTGACTTTGACTCAACCNGAATTTACTTCATTTGCCCGTATTGTTTCNCTCAGTGGAACTGCTTGGGATGGACTTGCACCTCCTTATGCAACTGATATAATTTCTATGCAGAAACAATCAGGTTATGTCGAAGATGTTCAAATCCAACCACCTGGCTCTAGNCAGTGGTATTCTGCAACTGATACTTCAAATTCCGGAGGAGTAATCACAAAGGAAATTTATCCTTTCAGTACTTGGACTTTTAATTGGGATATGTCGTCATATTCGGAAGGAGAAGGTGATGTTTCNTTNAAGGTNCGCTCATATGATGGACTNGAGTATTCNCCAATCACAATTAGAAAATTCAAATTGAATTTNGAAGCTCCTGATGTNGTGATNAATACNCCATCGAATGGTCAAACTCATNCACCTAGTTCAGCCAAAGGTTCTATTGTTNCNTTNAGTGGAACAGCNTCNGACNCATACTTTGGGATTTTNGGNAGTGATATCCAAACCATATGGTTTGAAATTAGAAATGAGGCAAATGGCCAAACTTCTAAGTTTGGAGTTAATGCAGAAGTTGGTCAATCTCTAACTGCATGGTCTTATGACTGGGACTATTCCATNTATCAAACTGGAACTTATACNTTCACGATTTGGGCNGCGGATAGTGATTTCTGTAAAAATGATTACAATGCNGAAACCTGTGATGCAAAATCGATTCAAGTNAATATTGAAAATGANAATGCAGANCCAGGAATTGTNCTNGAGAGNATATATGATACTGAAGTGATTAGAGGAAGTGAATCAACTTCGATATCAGGATATGTTTGGGATAATGATGGAATTGTAACTCGTGTTGAAATTGATATTTATCAGGGAGGAAGATCAACTGGTAATTCTCCTACAAATATTATCATTAGACAAGATCAAATCGATAATGGTATTTTCAATACATCATGGGATTTAACTAACATTTGGAAGACTAACACTCTACCTCATAATTCAGTTTACGAAATTGTAATGCGCTCTTTTGATGGAGAAGATTTCTCGGATGAGGTTTCAGTATTCATAACAATTGATAATTCAGTAGATAATTTACCTCCATCATTTGATCCTTCAGGGTGGGCAAATACTGTCAAAGTATACTGTGATGAAGAATCGAGAAACTTGAACAGATGTGGTAAAGGCGCAGTATTCAATTTGAATGAATTCTTCAATGACCCAGAAGGTGCTATTTTGATTTATGAAGTATATGATGATCCTAGTACCGAATTGGATAACTTTTATGATTCATATTTCTCGATTTCAACAGATGGTATTGCTACTTACAATCCATCAGCTACTCGTTCTGACAATATAGGTGGCTGGTCACTTGAAAACGTTAAATTCAAAGCTACTGACAATAGTGAGTTATCTACTCTTTCCCGTTCAGTAGACATAACTATTGAAGCAATTAAGTTCACAGTAATTCGAGATGATACAAATTCAGTTATTACGACTTCTGAGCCTGCATCCTTTTCAGGAGTTGGCCTACCTAACAGTTTAGTTAAAGCGAGATTTGATTCAGGCTCTGGTCAAGAAATCAATTCTACACGTGTTCTTTCTGATGGTACTTGGCAAATGTTTGTAACGACAAGCCAACTAGGGTCAGCAGATTTTAGAACTGTAGTATTTGAGATGGATGGACAGTTATTCAGTTCCAATAACAATGACCAAAATACAGAATTTAAATTATCGATGGTTGCTGAAGACGAGAGTTCTAATCTACTTTTAATCATCATAATCATAGTGGTTGCATTGGCAGTTTTGGTTGGAGTCGGAGCATTCTTCTTTACCTTTGAAGACGAATTGGAAGAGGAATATTTCGAAACTAATGAACAACAACAGAATGTTGACCCATATGCGTGGGCAAAACAAAAAACTGTTCCAGAGATTACTCCACAACAACCAGTCCAGCAAGTCCAACAGGTCCAACAGGTTCAACAGCAAGTTCAACAACAGACAACAAGTTCTCAACATCCTGGATGGATTTGGGACGTAGAAACGAACCAATGGGTCCCAGATCCTGATTATGTTCACAATCAATAATCGGGGTGATACTATAGCTACTAATGCTAAACCTGGCGTTCAAGAGAGAATTCTCTTACATTTGTTAGATTATTCGGATTACAAAAGTAGTGTAGAAGTTCCTTTCTCTCTTTCTCAAATGGGAATTGCTAATGCTGTGGCAATTGCTCGTTCAAACGTTCCTAGGGCGATTGCAGGACTGAAAGATCAAGGATTACTAATTGAAAGACAAGCCCACGTAAAAGGCGTGTCACGTAAAAGAAAGGCCTACTTCTTGACAGATTCTGGTATGAATATTGCTGAAGAAACATGGAATGAACTTAGAAATTTTCAATTGCGGTGTATTCTTGAAGATGGTCAAATAGTTAATACTAATCTTGGTGAAATTAATTCTGTACTACCGTTCAGCATGCGATCAGTAGATATTATCAGGTACATGGATGAAAATTGTATTTTAGATATTAGAATGCTCTCTGCTGATTTAATTGAAAGAGATTTATCGAAGCATGTTGAGAAGCAACTTGTTACTGCCTTGGGTGATTTACCAAGATTAAGACACTTTTATGGAAGAGAAAAAGAACTTGATAACATGTGTAATTTATTAGATGCAAGAGCAACTACTCTAATGGTTCCAGGTATTGCAGGAATTGGTAAAACTACCATGGCTTCGAAATTAATTGAAAGGTTCATGCATAGAAGGAATCTGTTTTATCATAGATGTCAAGATTGGGAAGGTTCTAGATCTTTCTTTGAATCTATTGCAGATTGGTTGGCAAATATCGGAGACTCAAATTTTGCTGATTATATCGCTACTACACCCGTTCCAAAACCAGCAGATTCGGCAAGACTACTTATCGATGCTCTAGGTGGTTCACCATCCCTTATTGTAATCGATGATTTCCATAAAATATCTGATACAACTCTCCATCAGACATTCCAAGCGATGGCTCTCGGGCTTTTGGGCAGTGAGGAAGAAATTGGGTTGATATTATTCTCACGTTCTTTCAAACCGGTAGTTCCTGCCAAGGATGCTGAAGGTAGGATTGCTAGTTTAGTTCTTCCACTTGATGGACTCGATTCAGATTCTGGTAGAAAGTTACTCAGTAGTTTCGATAATCTTGAAGAAGAGCAGTGGTTGTATATCCATGGAATTTCGAGAGGACATCCTCTTGTTTTGGAATTAATCAACCGTGGTGCATCAGCCGGTGCTTTCCATGAAACATTAGAAAACTATGTCACAGTAGAAATATTTTCTAAGTTAAGTGGCGAACAGAAGAGATTACTTTCTGCACTATCAATATACCGAGAGCCAATCCCAATTGATGCTCTAAGTGAACAAAGTCTAGACATTGATGAACTTGATTCATTAGTTGAACAAGGATTGGCTCGACAGGTTGAATCTGAGATTTACGATGTTCACGATTTAATTCGAGAATTTTTACTTAGAAGTTTAGATGAAAAAGTTAAGATTGAGTCCCATATTAAGTGTGCAGAATGGTATTCAAAAGCAAAACAAACACCTGGTTTTACTATCGAACTCATTTATCATTACATCAGTTCTGATCTAAATGATGAAGCCGCAAAAATAATCGTTGAGGATGGTAGAAATCTTGTTTCATTAGGTTACATGGAATTACTAGGTTTAATCGAAAATATAGATCTTAAAGAAGTCGAAATTGATTCAAAAACAAGGATAAAGCAACTTCAAGGAGAAATTTTAGCACTTCTCGGCCGTTTTGAAGAGGCAAAGGTTGTTTTCCTAGAGGCGGAAGACGGTGCTAAGAAATTGAAGAATATTTCAATTAAGGCAGAAGTACTTTCTGCACAAGCAGATATTTCGCTAAAGCAAGGAAATCTTGATGATGCACTTTCGATGCATAATGAGGCATTAAAGAATTTCATAGAGTTAGGAGACGCACAAGGCGCTGCTAGATGTTACAACAATATGGGCTACCTTTTGAGGCGTAAGAATGATCGCTCCAAGGCTCTCGAATCGTACGGAGAGGTAGAGACAATTCTTGAACAGAATGATGATATTGAATTAATTTCAGCACAATTGATTTTAGCCCGTTCTTTCCTAGACTTGGGTGAAGTCGAACGAGCAAGAAAACATGCTATGAATGCTTTTGAGAAGTCTGATAATTCTGAGAATCAACAAATTCATGCACGTGCTCAAGCAGTTTTAGGAAGATACCATGCCAAAGTAGGCGATTTAGATGTCGCTTCTCATCATTATACAAATGCTCTTGAGGCAATGGGTGAGGAAGGAGATATTCTGTCAATGGTAGATATTACCATTCTTCTCGGTGAAGTTCTTCAAGATGCAGGAAGAAGTGACGAAGCAATGGAACACTTCCGTGAAGCTCTTGTTATTGCTGAGGCGAATGACTTGAGAATGCAAATTGGAGAGTTATTGACTCGTTTAGGAACAGTTGCATCAGACAAATCTCGCAGGATGGAATATCTTCAAAGGGCTCTATCTGTCTTTAGAGAACTTGGTGCAAAATCAAGAATGAGGGAAGTTCAGACACAAGTTCATAATGCAGTAATGGGGATATAATTACTGAGGCCTGTACAGTTGTAAACTTGTAACTCCATCTGAATGAACTACCCAGATTGTACTAATACCTGATAATTCAATTGTCCCAGTATGTTCTCCACTACCGGCTCCCGAGATGGAAACTTCCATGTCTAGAGTACCGCCACCATCTTGAAGCGATAATAATTCATTACTAAGAGTCAAAGTGAACTGATTTTCATCAGCCTCAGTTGCACGCCAATAGATTGACTCAGAATATTCGATATCACCCATCCTACTAGCTTGGTCGGCCCTTTCCACCGCTGAAGCAATATCATCCATGTTTGCTTGAATTGCCTCTTGATTCCATCGTTCCCTTGTAGCGGTTTCAATATCCCAAGCCCACATACTGAACATTGATAGTAATAGTACTCCAAGTAAGAAGGTGAAGATGTAGCCAAGTTCAGTGGCTGCACCATTTGTATCCTTACTCATTGTTGTATTTCTCATCCAATCGCCTCCCGCATAAGGACATCTAATGATGATAGTTGTAATGAAAATTGAATCGGCTCACCGTTTGTGTGCCATACAGCTTCAGAAGTTCCAATACTAGGATCCGGCACCCATCCAACGTAGTCATTCAATAAATCGAGTCTTCCTGGATAAATTGTCCAATCTTCACTTAGATCTAATCCATCTGATGCCTCATTTGCGATTGCAACACCATAAGGTTCGGCCCAGCCTCGCCTTACTTCTTAAGCAACCTCAGATGCTAATGTTTGTCTAGAAGATAATTCGATATCAAGTGTTAATCTACCTCCACCACTTATTCCATCGGTTGCAGGGTGCATTGAAGGAATTGTTGCAGCAAACCGTGGCCCTGGGCCCGCACGATCTACAGGCTCCCGTATTATTGTTGGAGTGAACTCAGGGTGATTAGTTACAATTGCACCACCAGAATAGGCAACTTCCATACCAGTTATTGAAGAGGCAAAAGAGTAGGTTAGACGTGAAAGATGGAAAACCCAAGATGTTGCGAGATTGGAGTGCGTAGATGCTCCATTATGGCCAATCAGTGTAATCTTCATACTCGAAGGAAAATCTCCACTCTTCCATGATTGTTTAATCGCTAAATTTTCTTGGCCAGCAAGAGATAACCAAGGCAAATCTACGGAAATCCAACCACTAGCCATCATATTTACAGCACTACACCTCTCAACTCCATCATGCTTGGCTTCAACCAATCCATTGTTTCCATTGACTAAGTGGATTTTAACAGGGTGACCTTCAACTACATTGAAATCATAATTTCCAGAGTTGATAACTTGGATTTGATTTTGTAATTGATTACTAATTTCTCCATCAATATTTGAGTCGCCACTAATATTCCATGTACTAGAAATACCCGCCCTTGAAATTGAAATAGAATTTGAATTACCATCATTGTCTATCAACAATCTGTGAATTTTACCTGATGACGCACCAGTATCAGAGGCTGCAATTAAGTGAATTCCTCCTGGCGAACTTACTTCATTAGTCACTTTCCAAGTTACAAATATATCACCATCAGCATCCAAAAGTGGTGCTCCTTCAACACTAGCTGGAGGCCAAGATACACTAGTACTTCCAGCAGCTGGTATCGATGTACCACCTCCTCTCCACGTCACTGTAACACTATTTTCCCCGGGATTAGTGAATAGCATTTCTCCATCTAGGGAAGGCGAGATAAACTCATTACCCAGATAGTTTCCATCAAAACTCAATAATGATGTTGATCCACTATTATTATCTAAATCAGTTTGTAAAATCAAATGAGAATCAGAACTGGTTGAGATTCTAACAACATCGGGTTGACTAATTGTAATTTCTTTTGTAAATGAAACACCAGCCCTAAACTCGTCTTGGTAAATAGCAAAATAATCACTGTTATCATTAGAAGTTTCAATATTGATTTGATTAGAATCCTTGCTCATTATGTGAATTCTACTATCTCCACTATCCATAGGAATTATCCAATTTCTGCCAGTATTATCTTTTGGATTGGAATCAGAAGGTGAAACAAGAGTAGCTCCACCAGTCCCCTTTGAATAGAAAATTACTAATTCATGGCTAGATTCAAATTTAGAAACACCAATAGATAAATCGACAACTTCTGTGTCGAATATTTGTAGATCTAAGGTTTCAGATAATTGTTCTTGTTGGTATACCTTCACTTCAACAGGTCCAAGGGGTATTGCCAAACCAGTAGAGATTGCAATTTGTGCAGTATCTGCCCAAGTTGGTGCGGTATAGATAAATGGCCTTGAAGGTCCAAGACGCAAATCATCAAAACATACTGCAGTTGTAAATGTTTCAGGGTGTTTGATATCTATGCTATTGTCAAAATCCATGACACCTTTCATTCTGAATGAAGATTCGTTTTGCCAGGTTGAAGAATACCACATTCCACCTCTAGTCAAGTCCCAATCGATATTTCCATCGATGGGAATCAATTCAACACTTGTTGAATCTCCTGGCATTCCACTTTCGCTGAGAGATTCAGTCTGCTGAGCCAAAATCATCATTTGCGAGGACATATCACTTCTTTCTATCGAACCTTCTAATTCTTCGATAATTGGGACCATGGAGACTAGCATTAAACCAATAATTGAAACAACACCACCGAATAAAAGCACAGTAGCAACAGCAGCAGAAACAGCCTCCTCATTTCGTTTTGAGTTGACTCTCATCTCTCAATCACCACCTGTTGAATACTTACATCTAAAAATAGAGGTTCTCCATTTGTTTCAACTGTGATTCCATCTATGCCACTCAACCTCTCATAAGGTGCCAGTCCCGAAAAAGTATCTAATGTTCCAGAGGCCCTATTTAGATAATATTCTGATAACCAAAGTTCGTTATATTGTGGAGTTATTACAGCTGCCAAGGTACTCTCCATGGAGAATCTAAGATTGTATGACTGACCAGAAAATGGAGTTATCGTGCCTGATGACAAAATATCCAAGCCATAAGAATTTGAAACACCTAGGCTTCCATTGACCTCGATGTTTGTTAGTAAAATAGAACATCGGTATCCTTGTGTTGCCAACTTCTCAAAAATCACACTTGGATAGTCACTAATTTCCCATGATGAGTCGTAGAAATGTTCTATCCGAGCATTATTGACTAGGTTTATTTCATGCTCTCCAGATGCTAAAGTCGTTAATATCTTCAAGCCCGAAATCGGATAGGATATAGTTCTGTGAATCGGCAAATCTTCACTATCATAAATTGTGATTATATACCAACTATTCAATGTTAAATCATGTTGAGCAATTACCTCACCATCGGTGGCTGGGAATGTTAACTCCCAATATTGTGAGATTGTTTCAATTGAAATTTTACGTGCAGTTTCATTCATAGAAGTAATTCCTACAGAATAATCGCTAACACTTCTAAGCGTAATTGCATCATAAGCAACTAGATCAGCAGAGATTGTCCAGAATTCAGCATTCGAAACCTGTTGTAAGATTGATTTTTGCATACTGAGTTTATGCCTTACTCCAGTGCCATTAGGTGAATCTCCAACAACATCTATTCGATCCTCTAATCTATCAGCTATTCCAGTCGCATTATTCCAATTAGTATTATCTTCAAAATCAGAGATGTACGGATTCAAAAATACCCAAACTCCACCCATGATACTAACTACCATTGCTAGCATCATTATTACACCCAAAACCTCACTCACACCACGTTCATCTGTAGTGAACTTAGTGTGATTTCTAGTCCTGCGAATACTTGACACGCTACTCTCATGATTCGGTATCATTTAGGTATTGACCTTCATAGTCGCAAAATCAATGTAATATTCGACTAATCTTAATAATTCAAATCATTTACAAATTAATCAATTTCTCATTTAATGATTCACTAGAATTTAGGTAATGGGTTTTTTCAGGACCATCTTGAAGTGAAATATCAATGTCTCCGGTGAAAAAATCTCCGATGTGGTATAGGATTGTAGATTCAGCTAGGTGAGGTGAATTATTTTTTTCACTTAGGTGTGTTAAGACAATTGTTCTGGTTTTTTCAGTACAAACTTCGGCTAAAAATTCCCCTGTTTGTTTGTTCGATAGGTGGCCGCCCCGCCCTCTTATTCGTTCTTTTAGAGAAAATGGATATGGGCCTTGGTCCAATAATTTATCATCGTAATTTGCTTCTATGGAAATATGCTGGCAACCATGAACATGCTTTACCAACTCATCAGTCCAAGAGCCTAAGTCGGTTATTATTGCCGCTCTTTCCCCCCGATAGTTTGCGACAAATGCGACATTATCCGAACCGCTATGCGGGACGGGGACAGTCAAAATTGATAGATCATCTCCCACTCGAACCAAGTCTAATGAACCAAAGTAGTTGGTTAACATAGGGTCTAGATTAAGCTCCATCGCTGTTCTCTCATTTGCTAAAACTGGGATTTTCCATTTTCGCTGAGCAATGGCTACACCCCCTCCATGATCTCCGTGATGATGACTAACTAATATGCAATCAACATCCTCAGGTTTGAGTTTCATTCGATTGAGTCTTTTCTCCAATTGAGCGCCACTGAATCCTTGGTCCAAAAGAACTCTAACATCGCCAACTTCTAGAAGTGTCGAATTACCGCGACTTCCAGTTCCAAGATGAGTGATGCGCATCGTCATAGCGGTCAAATTACTCCCATCGCGTACAGGTCTTGAATGAACCGATATATTTTCTTAAAAAATAATATTTTTGCTACCTTAATTTTTTATTCGGCACCAAATATAATCAAATTAATGCGAGCATTGTCGGAACATCGTTCCATCATACTCATAAGTGTAGGATAAGACAACTGCAATAGCGAAGCCTATACTTTGCAGTGTGGAATAAAAATGCGTAGAAGCCAATCAACCTTGTTGACCACAGTTGCCGTAGTAGTTAGTTTACTATTTATGTCACAATTCCCAGTTATTTCCCCAGTTACAAACGTCCACCCAGATACGACAAATTTCGAGGAACCACCTCTCACAGATGCCGATGGTGATGGTATTCCAAATTTACATGAAGATCTCTTTAGGGAAGACATAAACTTCACTGCAGTTGATGGAAGAAGTGTATCGATGCCTGGAATGGACAAAAATTTCTCAGGAGATGCTACTGAAGATAACGATAAAGATGGATTGAATGCCACAGAAGAATATTGCTGGCCGTATCCTGCTAGTTGTACTGACCCTGGTTTCTTTAGGGGTTTAACAGGAGTTGTTGATGGAGAAGGAGTGAGAAGTTATCTTGACCCTCGAAAATCTGATACGGATGGAGATGGAATGCCTGATGGTTTCGAGGCCTACATGTGCCTTAGAATCGGTGGTTTCGATTCGTCTTCTCAGAAATTTAAATGCAGAGATTTCGATCCACTAAATGCAACAGACATGAATGAAGATCCTGATAATGACGGATTTGATGTTAATAGAGATGGTATTCTTTCGACTACTGAACTCTATACCTCGTCAGAAGAGTACCTGTATGGAGCTCCTCATAATCATACAAATGAATTAGATGGCTTATGGTGTATCGGCACTCCACCTGATGGTTCAATTTTGACAAATTGGCCATACATACCAACAGGTGCTAATGCTACATTCCAAAATTTGATTTCAGCCTGCGCTACTAACTCGACAAGTGAGATTGGTGAAGATATGTGGCTTGGTACAGACCCACTACTAGAAGATTCAGATCGCTACAATTGGGATGGATTTGTATTAAGAAATACTTATCCTTCATTTGGAGATGGAATACCGGATGGATGGGAAGTTCATTTTGGCTTGGACCCACTAAACAGAAGTAGTGCATTATTCGATGGTGATAATGATGGCTGGGATGCTAATCGAGACGGAGTCTTATCGCCTGATGTAAGTAGGACTCCGACTGCATTGGAATTGGGTGAACAATTATCTAATCTTCAAGAGTATCTAATCTATGATGATGATGGAAATAATGTCATGGCAGGACTAAAATCGGTTGCTATCGGAACTGTTAGTGAATCATCTCTAGAGCATTATCCTATCACATTCGCCAACCCAAATGAAGACTACAGTATTATTCATCACGATGTTAGAAGTATCGAAGTTGTAGAATCAATTGTATATGTAACAACAAAATACGGCCTGACAATTCTGGATTTCCAGACAATGACTAGTGAAGATATTTGGATGCCGCAAGGTGTAGAATTGCATGACTCAAAATTAATTTTTGATGGCGACCAACTTTATGCAATTTCACTTGCATCAGATATCGGTTTAGGAGTTGCTAGAATTCAGGTTGATGGGTTTCCGGATTCTTTGAGTACTTGGGACTGGTCATATTCTGATGAAATACATTCAATCACTTCATTACAGATTTCCAGTTCCAATGAACATATTTTAGGTTTAGGAGATAATGGTTCAGGACATATTTTCGAAATTAGTAATACAGGCAGCATAGTTGTGACTCACTCCATTAGTGAATCGATAACTAATTCCCTTCAACAGGCTAATGCTTCAGTTACTGACGTTGAACATGGGCTCATGGATGGGGAATTGACGCTATTTGTAGGTACAAATGTCGGTTTAATGATAGTCAAAACAGACTCTGCTAGAGATGTAACAACTCCTGAATGGAGAGTATTTTTCTCTATTGAAAATACCAGTATCGAGAATTCTATCAGTGAAATTAGGTCGCTTCCAGCTGGTTCTACATCAAATCCTGCAGCAATTAGGCAAATTCTTTTGGATGGCCCAACCCCCTCAACACCTCAAATATTGTGGTTTGGCACACCTTCTGGATTACATCAACTTAAATTAAATGATAATGTTATTATTCACAGCGGATTATTAGAAAACCCAGGCTCAGATACAGTTCCTGCACGTGAATTGAATGATATTCATTCAATATATTCTACTGGAGAAGAAATAATTGTTGGCTCGATTCATGGAACTTGGACTTTATCCGGTGATTATTCAAATGTGTATCAAATTTTACAGGATGAATCCATCCCTGGCCAAATTACTGAATTAGGTGTAATGTATGTTAATGGAAATAAGACTGTATTTGGTTCTTCAACTCCTGGACAATATTCCAACCTTCAATTAATGGATCCCGGATCAAATGATTCGGATGGCGATGGAATTCCAGATGGTTGGGAATTAGGTAATGGCATGGACCCAACAGACCCATGGGATTCACTTCTTGACTTCGACATAGATGGTATAGATTTAGACCAGTCTGGTGATGGCATTTTGGAACGATTGTGGACAAATATTGATGAATATCAGTATCAAGCAATAACTCCTGAAGGTTATAATTCAACAAATCCACAAGTGGGAGATACTGATGGAGATGGATTAGGAGATGGAGAAGAATACTTCGGATTTTTCTATGAAAGTTCCAATTTGTGGTGTCATTATAACATACAAATGGAATACATCTGTAATGATGCTGCAGGTCAGTCTGCTAACGCAACCTATCTAGCAGTCTCAAGTGTAGATTTAGGTACAGATCCTACAAACCATGATTCAGATGGAGATGGTATGCCTGATGGGTGGGAGATTGAGAATCGAAGATGGATAGGCTCTACTTTCACTGGCGGGAATAACTGGAGTTTAGACCCGAATAGACCAGAAGACGCTAATTGGGATGCAGACCAAGATGGATTACTCAATTTATGTGAATACAAGTGGTCATTAGTTAGGTTACAAGCCATCGAAGGTTTACTGCTTGAATCACATGGAGAAGCCCCATCGTATGCTGAGAACTGGACTGTTGCAGACCCAAATAATATTGATTCTGATGGTGATTCATTACCGGATGGCTGGGAAGCAATATATTCTTGTTCATGGGACTCTTCTAGAGTAGGTATTAATCCGTTAAATGGTTCTGATGCTTTTAAGAATCCAGACGGTGATGGTTATGACATAAATCACGATGGTGAAATTCAACAGAATGAGGCATTTGTTAATTGGCTAGAATTCCATGTTAGAACAGATTTATTTAATTTCAATGAGACTTTTGATGGTGTTAGTTTACCAGGTGGATTCACTACTGACCTTTTTGAAAATATTAGTTTCCTTGGTGTCCCTCAAGCAACTTTTGCTGATAGAGCCGCAGGATCTATACTTTCGTCTCAGTTGAAAATTAGTTCAGGCTCCTGCGATCCATTGGATACCGACACTGATGATGATGGAATGCCAGACGGATGGGAAATCTGGTTTGCAAGATGGAATTTACTAGATGATGATTGGACATTGAATCCACTTCAACCGAGTGATCGATGGGAAGATGCTGATGATGATGGAATGACTAATTGGGAAGAGTATAATTCAATTTCTCCAGATTATTCTGAGACTGATAAAAATAGAACTTCGCCAAAATGGTTTGTTACAACAATCGGTAGTGCTTATGCATTCCAAGCATGGGCAGGAGTACTTACCGATACATCATTTGGCTCATTCATTAATGATACTCAGATCAATTTGACGGGAAGAACAGCTGACCCAAATAATATTGATACAGACGGTGATGGAATTATTGATGGTTTAGAACTACTATTTACCCAGTGGAATATTTCTGCACAAAAATGGACTCTAAATCCTCTTGTTGCTGATGATGGATATTTCGATTCTGATGAAGATGGAATTAATGACTTGCAAGAATTCGCATTGGCATTTTCAAGTCCCGATAATGGCATTGATCATCCAGAAGATGCTCCATTGATGCACATAGATGGAGATTTACTTCAGCCTACTGAAAAAACACAAAGAATATTCAATATTCTAATAACAAAAGATACCAGAGGTAAGAGGCTGTTAGATGATTTCAATGACTGGCAAAATGGAGAACCAGCAAATATATTCATTTCAGTTATTATGGGCATAACTGATCCTACCAACCCTGATACTGACGGCGATGGTATGTCCGATGGATTCGAATATTGGTTTGCTGAATGGAATTTGGAAGAAAATTTGTGGGGAATAAATCCATTGATTGATGGTGATGTTGATCTAGATTCCGATGGAGACAGTTTTGATTGTGACGGCGATGGAGTTATCTCTTCTGAAGAACGATTCTCTAACTTAAGAGAATGGGAATCTAGGACATGGGGTAAATATTCTGAACGAACTAATGTTCCTCAAGACGTTGGAATCTACAGTTTTGGAGATGATGCTATTGATGCTTACATGGAAGAGATGGGTTACAACTACTTCCAAGCGCAGAATGGTGTTTATACAGACTTCATTGAAAAAGACCAAGAAAGTTTCAATCGAATGCAGAAAATAAACGAACAAGATCCTGATAACTTCAACCGAACTTTGATCGGTGTTGCAGATCCTACCAGTACTGATTCTGACGGAGATACAATTCCGGATGGTTGGGAATACTGTTATGCAATTTATGGAATGCCCGATATAACTACGGAAGACCGATGGGCAGCAAACCCACTCAATCCATTCGATGTCTCTTACGATGGTGACCATGATGGCTGGTATGATAGAAATAGTATTACCAATCCGGATGCTGGAATTCCTTTCGATATTCCTGCACAACAAGGAGAATGGAATAATAGAGTTTTCACCCCATATTCTTTTTCAATTGCACAGGGACCAGGAGACTTACCTTTCACAAATCTAATGGAATGGAATAATCAAACACGTCCAGATCTAAATGATTCCGATGGAGATTCAGTAACATTCAATACCGTATTATCTGGAAATCAAGTTATTTCACATCAAATTGATTACAATCTATCAGACGGCCGTGAAGTGTTCAAATATGGAATAAATCCAATGGATAATGATACTGATGGTGACATGTTACCTGATTGGTATGAATATGCTCATGGGTGGAATGAATCAAATGATAATTTCAGTTCCTGGCTTCAGATAAAAGTGCAATGGATAGATGGTGAAACAGGCTCGGATTGTGATACTTCAACCACTTCATGCCTCCCACTATCTTTTAGTAACGGAGTCCTTTCAAGACCTGATTTAGAATATACTTGGTTCACTTTAGATCCGGCTAATGCAGTAGATGCTAACTTAGATCCAGATATGGATGGGAATTGGGATTGTTCAGGTGCAGGATGTTCATACACGCCTTATACTAATTTCCAGGAATTCTTTACTATTTCCGATATTGATTTGACTTCACCTAATGCGGTTCGTTTGAGTCCATTGGTCTATCAAGGACAACCGGTAGAAGAGTGGTGGCAATTCAGAGGATTCCTGTTAGGACTAGGTACGAGTAATGAAGCAACTCAGAATTATCTAAAGATGGATAAGCAATCCTCAATAGATTTCCGATATGTTTTGATTGTTGACGATCAAGATGTTGATTTCCTGATTTTAAATAATGCTGATGACATAATCACTACATCAGGAGCTTGGACAGATCAATGGGAAATATACTACACCAGTTCACCTCAAACGGCTCCAGTCAGAATTGTTGGCGAACATGAATATGGTTGGTATGCTCTTGATTTAGACGATGATCATATCGCTGAAGGTACTAACCCAATGCATTGGGATACAGATGGCGATTGGATAGTAGACTGGTTTGAAGTATTTGATGACGAGGAAGATGGTGTTAGAGGCGATTCATCACCACTCCGATATGACTCTAGACAGACGGGTTAGATAATTATACAACTAATATTATTGCATAAAATAGGTGAATTAACATGCGTAAAAATTCAACTTTTGGGATTGCAATCTTCCTTGCATTCTTGATGGCTTTTACGCCAATGACTCCTATTTCAGATTTGTTTGTTGAAGATGCATCAGCCAGTAGTGTCTCAAGACACATCTATCAGTTTAGCGATGGTTCAACTGAATATATTGCTCTTTATCAAAATGGTAGAACAGATGATGGAGCTGAAATTTCAATACCGAAGGGTGCTGAAGTTAGTGATATTTCTATGACTCTATCTGGTGCATCAGCAACTGGTTGGTCTAGCAAAATAGTTGAGACAAGAAGTGATTGGATGGAAGGTTCTGCTGCTATGACAGATTCAAGAAGTGATACATTGACACTTTCTCCAACTGAGAACAATAATTCTTACATCACTCATTCTCTAGATGAAAATATTAGTGAGGAATCTGATGCTTGGTATGATAATGGTACCTTCTCGGTAAGGCAACCTCATACCTCGAATGCTAGTGAAAATTTGTTTTCTATGCAAGTTCAGAAATCATCATCCGCATTAATAGCTCAGAGCCAAGGTGCAATACTAAAACATCATGATTGGTTATTTTTATCTACATGGTCTTCTAAGCAATTTAGTAATGTGGTAAAGAGATTATATCCAAATAATGCAACTGTCGAATCAACAATTCTTTTAGAACAAGCCTCTTGTACATTGCCTCAACAACCTTCTTCTAGTTATTACTCATATTATGGCTTTAGGGATTGGACAGTAACAGATGATGAGAGACTTTTTGGAATACTATCTACTTACCGTTATCACTATTCATCTTCTGCACCAGCAGCTAATCACAGAGTCCTAGAATTTGATATATCCAAAGACGATGTTTGGACTTGCTTAGATTCCTATGATATATCCCCTCAATATAATGATTATACAGGTATTGCATATGATGCATCAAGAGATGTGGTATGGGTTTTACATAATTCTCAAAGACGAATAGTTTCCTATGAATTTGATGAAATGCAGACTGGCTCATATACTCGAGGGTCGACAATTTATACTTATTTTTCATCTTCTGGTTCCTCATATGAATGTGGAAAAACTGGTCAACAAGTAAGAGGTTTAGAAGTTAGCGAGTCTACATTTTTTATGCGTTGTCAAAAAGGTAGTTCAGGAAGTCAAAATAAGGATGTATTGGAGGCTTGGAAAATCTCTGGTGCTTCTGAAACACTTGTTCCCCAGTCCAATACAAAACAGATTAATGTTTTAGGATATGGATTACAGTTTGATGGAAAGAGATTCATCACTGTTGATTGTAGTTATTCTTCATTCTCATCTGTAACTCTCAATTATCGAGAATATGGAACAGGTTGGAGTTATGAAACAATCCCAGCGCCTGGAACAACTACTTGGTATGGGGATACAATTTACACTTCAAAACCAGTACTTTCAGTCAATATGGAGACATATTGGGATGCGCCAACAATTGGAGATAGAGTTGATTACTGGGTATCTGCGGACAATGGAACCCATTGGGAATCAGTTACTTCGCTATCAACAATTCACTTTTCATATCCGGGAAATCAGTTGATCTGGAAGGCACAATTGATTGGTTCTTCAGCCGTTTCTTGGTGGGTGAATATTGATTATTATACATCCTATTCTTCTAATGGGGCTTGGGTTTCTGATTATTTTCAAACTGGGACGAATGTAGGGAAAGTTAGGCCTGAATGGGTTGAAAATAACCCCTTAGGTACAACTGTTGAAGTGAGGGTTTCCAATGATAATGGTACTAATTGGTTGACAGCGCAAAATAATCAAGAGGTAAGTTTCCCATCTCTAAATGCAGGAAATTCCTTAAGGTTCGAGATTACTATGAATTCTCAAAGTAGAGATTTATCTCCATCTGTTGAATTATTTAGACTGTGGTATGAAGAAGGTTATCCAGATATGCCATCGATTAATATTAACGGAATTGGAGATTGGGATTGGGAGTCATTACAGTTTCTAAATGAATCCAGTATCTCTGTCAGTGATTCCTCTATTGTTGGAACCGAGGTGTTAAACTCTCCAACATTAGTCTCTGCAATTAATCAAGAGATTTCAGCTAACGGCGAAGGCGATGATACAATTTTCTTATCATTCAAAGCTGAGTCACCTGGCCGAATTAAAGTCACTGATTTGGATGTTGAATATAATATGAAGACTAGAGCAATTGGTGTTTATTTTGACGGTGATGTAGCAGTTCCTGATGGGATTAAAAGAATGTTAACAGTCAAGGCTGCAGCAGGAGATGATGTCGAAAGAGTAACTAAAACCATTGTAGAATTGATTAATTCAAACGGGAATAATCCAAGTTTTATTTGGGAGTTTGGCGATTCTTGTTCTTCTTCAACAAATAGTCAAATGATTGCATTATTTGATGTTAATAATTGTACATCCTTTGTCGGTAGTGATGGGATTTTAGAAATCTCAATGCCGATGAGAACCACATGGCTTTGGGATGATGAACAAGCAACGCAAGCATTAGTTACAGTTGAGGATGAAACTGGAATAGCAGTTCCATCATGGCAAACAGATTCTATGGATCTAAAAGTTGAAAATGATATCCAACTTAATGGCATGAATGTATTTGATGAAAATGGTAGACAGTTAACAAATTTTGAATGGTTAAGGGGAGGAACAAATATTTCCTTTACCGGAATGATAAACTTTGAAGGCTCTCAACTAACACCTTTACCTGGTCAATTTTTGCTTAGAGTTGTTGGTCAAAATGTGAGTAATTCCGGTCAACCTGTCGGAGATGAGGTTATTTTAATAGAGTCGCAAAATCCTGGCTTTGGTAACTATAATTTGACATTCCAAACCCCTATGGAGTCAACTCCTGGTGGAATGGTATTCTATGTTCAAGCGGTTAATTTGGTCAATGGTTCAGAATTTGTCAATCCAAGTTATAATAATATTAGACTAATTCTTGATGGTAATTCTCCTTTAGTAATTTCTGTTTCTCCAAACAATGGAGATGAACTTCATGCATCATTACCTGCTCCAGCGGGTCAACCAATTTCATTAACTATTCAAGATTCAGTTGATCCCCCAACACTTGTTACGCTTCACTATTGGCTTGGTTGTCGTTCAACAGTTAATACAGCATGCAATGATTATAATTTCGATAACTTACCTAATCAAGATGAATATCAAACAAAAACTCTCTCCTCTCCGGAAATAAAAACCGGTGGTATGAATATATTTCAAGGTCTAATTGACGATTCAATGCTAACTCATGGACAGAAAGTTTCATTCTATGTTTCTGGAAGTGATGGACAGAATAATCTGATTGCAATGGGTGGAGGCCCGGTATGTCCTCAGAGCACAATTCCTTGCGATGGAACCTCTAATGGGGCAACTCCGGATTGGTCAAACGATCTCTCTACATATGTGATAAGAGAAGAATTCATTCCGGAATTTGATTCGAGTAACTCCTCATTAATAGGACATAGTGACGAACAACCATTACATCCAGGTGTGCCATATACGGCTCAAATTGCGATTACTGATGGAAATGGCTGGGATGATATTCAAAGTGTACAAATCTCCCTCGATGGTTCATTATCCGACTTATCAACTTCTATTTTTGTTACAATTGATTCTGACCAAGAAGAGCCAAAAATTCATGTTGAATCCAGTTCTCCATTTATTGCTGTATCAAATATTTATTCCAGTTTTGAATTTGGAAATCTTGAACAAACCAAGATAATTTTTAGTATTAAATTTCAGCTGACATGGCAATTTCCTGAGAGTTATGATACTGATGGAGAGATATTTTTCTTGCCCCAAATATCAGTTTCTGATAAATCATGTTCAATAGATTTAGAAGTGCCTTGTAATGTTGAGAACTTCGTTTTATCTAATAATGCCTGGAGTCTAGATAATGACTTCAGATTTGATACCATGCCAGGCCATATCACTGCTGTACAATTACGGAATGGAATGAATCATTATAATGTAGATTTTGATGAAACTAGTATTGGTGTTGGACAGGCGTTGAGATTGGATGGGCGTGTTCTATTTTCTGAAGATGAAACACCTGCTCCTGCTGGTATTTTTGATATTCAAATAATTGATTATGACAATCAATGGCAAACCTCAATACGTGAAGATGGTTACTTTAGTATGGATTTCCTTGTCCCTGCTTCACCATCCGGCCATCTTGATTTTTCGCTTGTAATGTCGGATATGCCTGGACTATCCAGTGATGAAACTGAAGAGACACCAAGGTTAAGATTAGCAGTTGATAGTGAAAGTCCCGAAATAGTCAGTGTAAAGTTAGATAATGTACTTAGTGGCGGTGAAGTTGCTATATCTAAACTCAATCAAGCTAGTTTACTTGTTGAGACATACGATTACTATGGTTTTGGCTCTTCAGAAATTATTGTTCACTATAGGATACGGGCTGGTGAATCAGAAATTTCTAGAGGAAGTATGAATATTGATTCCTACATAATCTTTGATGGAAAGTTTTTCTGGACTGGCGATATAGATTTCACCGATTTTGGTGCTACAAATCTTCTTCCAACCTATCAAGTAGATATTTGGTTTACTGGCTCAGATTCTGCAGGTAATTCATTTGATTCCAACATCAATTCACCGACTAACCCGTTTGGTACTTGGGATTTAGCACTCATCGGTCCCAATATTGAATTTTCTCATAATCAAACTCTCATAAAGTGGAGCGATCCAAGCCCAAATATTGGTGACGAATTATCATTAAATATTCAAGCATTGAATCAAGGTTCAAAAGGCAATGTGACGTTTATTCTAGAAAGTCTAGATTCGTCAAATAACTGGTTTGAAGTTTCCAATTTATCCATTATAGTAAATCCTGAATCTATTTTTTACTCCTCTATGAACTATAATGTTTTAGATACAGATTCCGGTACTATCGAGTTTAGAATTCTAGTATACCTTGGGGATGTAGAGATGGATCGCATTACTATCGAACCTCTATTAGTGAAGGAAGAAGTGATTCGAGATGGCGAGGCTCTTGCTAAACAAGCTGGAGATGAACTATTTGGAGTAACTCTATTTTTGATTGCACTGGTTTCATTGTCATTTGGTTTGTGGATGTTGGTAGTTTCTAGAAGAATGAAATTGGAGAGTCAAATTTCCGATGACCCAGCTGATCAAACTGTTGAAGTTGAGCAACAAGAATTTGAGACTAAACAATTCCCTTCAATTGAGACTCAACAAACAACTCAAATGATACCTCAAGCGCTACCAAATCCTTCACTTATGGCTCCTCTTCCGACAACAACGACTATACCTCAAGCATCGATACTTACTACTGAAAATAATAAACCAAATATTGCACCTTTGCCACCTACTGGCCTTCCTGCCGGTTGGACCATGGAACAGTGGGAACATTTTGGATGGAAATATATCGAAGCATTGACTAAGTGAGTGAAATCTATGAATGAAGAGAGTCAATCAGTTGATGCTTTAGTTACCTTACAAGAGCGTATGGTAAATCTGATTAAGCAACTTCAAATGCCACTTATTGAAACAAGTATGGTTATAGGTAACCACATTAAGCAACTGATGAAATCATTGAATGAATATTCATCAGAGTCCGGTGTCCTTTTTCCTGACAAGGTCACAAGTCCATGGGAATTAAATATGGATAATGACACAAATTCTCAAATTACAATGGAATTAGATAAGATTCTATCGATTGTTGATAATGATCGCATGGATATTCTTGCTACATTGATAAGAGTAACCTTAATCGAGACAGAACTGGACTTATCTGAAGCATTACTTGCTCTCAGGATGTGGGAGCATCTTGCTAGAAGTCAGTTGGCTGCTGCAACATCTCCCGGGCAGTTATTTTCTCCATTGGTTATGCCAGAGGAGTGGTAGTCAACTTTGTAATAATCGAAGGTATGGGTGATAATATGGGACGGAATTTAGGAGTAGCATCTCTACTGGTCATGTTAATGCTTTTCTCTGGACTTTCAGGTTGTTTTGGTGATGATTTAGATTTCAGCTTCTCTGATGATGAATATTTGGGTGCTGGAATTCCGGGAAGTCTTACGATGGCTTGTCTAAGTTCTCAAAAGTACACTTCTATGATATTAGAGATTGACTTCGAACCTGGATACGAGCCTGAAACTAGTTCTACAGATTTATTGAAGGAAAGAATAGAACAGGTTTGTGACAAACCTGGTGGCATTGAGATTTTATTGACTGAAACCGATTTTCAACATAGTGGTTCGTGGTCTGCAGATGATGTAAGAGATAAGGGGTCTGATGCAAAGTCAAATGACCCCCAATCTGGTTCCACACTTTACTGGCAGGCAATATTTCCTTCAGGTGAATATGAAAACGACGGAGTATTAGGTGTTGCAGTAGATGCATCTACAATTGCAATTTTTGGAGAGACGGTAGATGAAGCCGAGGGTCCAATATTCAATAGGCCTTCATCAGAAGAAATTGAAAATTGTGTTTTAGTCCATGAATTTGGACATCTTTTGGGTTTGGTGAATTTAGTCTACCAATCTCCCGTTGATCATGAAGACCCTGACCATCCAGGTCACTCAAATAATGAAGATTCAGTAATGTACTGGGCAGTAGAATCNAGTGATATTTCGAGTATAATTACCGGACAATTACCAGACGAATTTGATCAAGATGATTTGGATGACTTAGCAGGTTTGGAAGCGGGAACAATTGAAGTTGAAAAACAACTTTGGTTACCTTAATTATTCAAACTATTTTCTGATACTAGTTTTGTTCCATCTCTCCATGCATCAAATATTGAAAAAAACCATAATGCAAACCAAAGAATAACAGTTAGTGCTAATGGGATTTGTAGTAATGTCCAATCTGTGGCCTTTCTATGCTTTTTATTGAAGTGTTGGCCTAGGAACAAGAATGGAATCGCTGCCAGAAGTGCAGCAACAATAGGCCTTAGTGCNCCCCAAAAGCCCACTCCAAGAGTCATTTCTTTCCAAATTTGTTTTACAACTGATAAAATCCCTGGTTTAGATTTGGAGGGNAAATTAGGTGAAACAAACTGAGAATCAACCGTTGACATTAAACCGCCCGGATACANGCTTTGGGTTTCAGTTTGTCAAGATAACCCCTTTTTGCATACATGAATATCAATAACTTGTTCATTTAGTATAATCTCATGAGAAGAATTTTAGTCACAGGATTTGAAGTCTTTTCTAACCATTCTAGTAACATATCACAAGACTTGATTTTANCGCTTCCAGAAAAAATTTTGATTGACGACCCTTGGAAGGAATCTAGATCTTATGATCTAGAAAGCCAAGAAATCGAACTCGAAAAAGAAATTTTAACTGTGGATTTTAATGGTTCCAATAGAATCTCAAAAAGGATTGAATCAGGAGAATCTTGGGATGCAATAATCCATTTAGGATTATGTGAATCTTGCCTTATACCCAGAGTCGAACTGGTGGCAAGTAATATATTGGATATGAAAATTCCTGATAACTTAGGAAGATTAGAGAAAGATACTAAGATTGGTGAAATAGATCAAAAGACAACAGTAGAACATGAAATTATCTTTTCAAAGTCGGNAGACCAAGTATTTGAGTTGTCCACAGATGCAGGAAATTACATTTGTAATGAAACATATTTCTATACTTTACAAGCCCTTGCCAATAAAGCAACTAATTCTAGAATTCCATGTTTGTTTTTACATTTGCCAAGTTATGATAATATCACTCTTGACAGTTGCAGAATTCTACTTTCAGAACTCATGGGCAGAATCTCATTTAAGCCTGTCATGGATGTTGCGGCAGGNGTTATTATTCATGATTCAATGATGTTGGTTGCTAGAAGGAATGACAAATCACATAGTGGGCATTGGGAGTTCCCGGGTGGTAAACTTAATTTTAGAGAAAATGCTTCTCAGGCAATTGTAAGGGAATTAAAAGAGGAATTTGACTGGGATGTTGTGAGTGTTGAACACTTGGGGAATTGGTTTCACTTTGGAGATGACTGTGATATTGAATTGAATGTTCAAAGATGTAAGTTTGATGGAGAGTTACCTGACTTTCAGAACAAAGAAAAATGGACTTCACATGACCGAATCAAATGGGTTCGCAATTATTCTGAAGTTGGTCCATATGTAGGGAGTGATGAGGAAGTTGCAAAAGTGGTTTCTAAGTTGATTTAGATCCAAGTACTTGCCTCTCCAGATTTGCTCATTGACCTTTCATCATTAATTGAACGTGGCATACTATCTCGACCACTATGCCAAGTTGCCGCTTCAATCCAGTCTTTCAGATTACTACCTCGCAAGGTAATTTTGATAGTTCCCCCAAGTGGAAATTCACCAGGTATGATAAACGAGACTTTTCCAGAAAGTGCCGCTTGTCTAGAAATATAGAAATAGCATTCTTCCGAATCTAGATTAAGACTCATAGAATCAAGTGCAGTATCTAGAATTTTCTGCTTGTGAAGTTGTTGTAAGAAAATATCAATAGCAAGGTTTGATGAATGAATTAACTGATCTTTTGCATTTCCTAGTTCCGGATTTAACAAATCATCATCTATTGGGAAATTAGGAAAAAGATTAGTTATACTTGTAAGGACTTTTTCTGGTAAATCTGCACCCGATAATTTAGTTTCGAGGCTAACTGNAATCCCTTCATCTCTGCCGTTAAGCTTCAACATTGGGCCAGTCATGTTTCGGCGTAGTAACATCCATTCTTGAATCTGTCTTTTTTACTAAATTTTATGCGAAGTATCAAATCCAATATTCAGTTCTAAGGTCATGGTAGGGGGTAAACAGCCGATTTTAGCCTCTGTAATTCCCATTTTAAATGAAGAAAAATACATTGCATCTTGCTTAAATTCTTTAATTAANCAATCACTCGATTCTTCCAAACACATTATTATGATTTTAGATGGTGGTTCAACCGATAACACTATCCAAATTGTAAATTCCTATATTGAGAAATCAAAAGAAGCTGATGGCCCTGAAATTATTCTTTTAGACAATCCTGGTAGATATGTCGCCGAGGCTCGAAACATTGCTCTAAAAGAATTGCCAAGCAGTATTTCATTAATGATTGAACTAATCGGTCATTGCACTATACCTGAAAATCATCTTGAAAAAAGACTCGAGGTATGGAATGATTTAACCAAAAATTCTAATGAAAAAATTGCTGCTTTGGGTGTCAAGGTTTTGCCAAGTTCTGAGAGTAAGAATATGGTGGAAACATGGATTGAATCTGCATTGTCATCTAAGCTAGGAAGTGGTTCTGGACAATTTGATAATTTTTCAGGTACTTCAACAACAAAAGTACCTGCATTTTGTATGCATTCTCGGAAAGCAATTGATTCAGTTGGTGGCTGGGATAGTGAATTTATCACTAGTCAAGATAGCGATTTATCAATGAGACTTATCAAAGAGGGTTTTGAATTATATCGAACTGATCAAACATGTGTCAATATGGTTAAGCGTTCTAGTTACATTAGTTGGTTGAAGATGGGATATCGTTATGGATTTTGGCGAACAAAAATAATCAAAAAACACAGTACTAGGACAAGTAAGAGGGAATTTCTGCCATGGTTAGGTCTTCTGATGACCTTTGGCTTAATCATTTTTGGACAGCCATTTTGGTATATNCCTTTAGCGATGTATGGTTTTGTATTGTTANTAGAGGGAATTTCCTTTTCGATTAAATGGCAAAAANTTTCACTAATTTTCGGACTACCATTATCCTTGGTGTCCTTGCATGCTAGCTTTTCTTTAGGGCTTTTAATGGGTTATTTTAGAAAGGGTAGAGCATCAAATGATCGGTGATATTCCAAACATTAGGTGAAAACTTACTTGAGTAAAGTGGATTAGTAGGGGTTGAATAAGATGGCTAGTGATTCTCTCAGTTCTCGGAGTGTGGCATTATTACCCCTTCTAATTATGATTTTCATTCATGTTTTTGTAACTCCGCTAAGAGAAATTTTTAGCATTGAACCATTATTTCTCATACCATGGTATGGATTTGGTATCTTAATTGGGATTATAATTTATAGGAAAACATTCATCGTCAAAGACTATGAATATAGGCGTTCTAATGTAATGAAAAAAATGAAGAAAGTATACGATGCCGAAGAAGCAGGTGTTTGGCAGTCTAATGCTTCTATTGATTCAGAATTTTCTGATGTTGGTAAAGCCAAATTGCAACAAAAAATTGGAGATATAAATCAAGAATCTCCAGAGATGGAGATAGATAACGAGCAAAAAGTCGAAGTACAATTTTTGAACGAATCAAGTCGCATTGTCGAGGCTACAAGGAGAGTTACTGGAGAGTCGAATTATGAAGAAATCGAGATCAAATCAACCATTGGAGCTACAAGGAAATCTAGTCCCATGGATAAATTTCTTGACAGTATAGCGAGTTTGTTTGGCCGTAAAGACTCAGGATTAGTTCGAGAGGAAAATAGAATNAGTGCTCTAAAAGCTGCATCAAAGGCTGCGCCTGTTTCTGTTTCACGACCGAATACTCCTCTTCAAACAACTAGGAGAGAGGTAGATTCAACTTTGAAGGCAACTTCGATGACCGACCAAGGCGAGCAGGAAGATTTCTTAGTTTCTAATGGCAATGAAGGTCAATCCGCAGATTTNGAGCAACAAACACCAGTCAGCTACCCTCAAAACCAAGATGCATATTCTTGGGACAGNGGTATGGAAGNNAGTAATACAGAAAGTATTGAATCTATGGCAATGATTCCTGGACAAGTTGATTCCGTAATACCCAATATAACTAATAAAGGGCAGAAAACCTGTCGAGGTTGTGGTTATGTGACACCAGAAAATGAGCGCTTTTGCTTAAACTGTGGACTTGANATTTTACCCTAAAATACCCGGTTAAATCAGTGATATTCAAAGGGCATTAGGTCCCCCGTCGTTTTACTCGGTGGATATTATGTCGGACAAGCGAGACTACTATGAAGTATTAGGAGTCTCAAAAGATGCTACTGAAAAAGATTTGAAAAACGCATTTCGAAGTTTAGCAAGAAAATNTCATCCNGATAGAAGTNCAGAGGAAGATGCTGAAAATAAATTTAAAGAAATTCAAGAAGCATACGCTGTTTTATCCGATANTGAAAAGCGTCAGATGTATGACCGATTTGGACATAATGGTCCTTCAGGATCTCCATTTGGAGGCTTTGGAGGAGGCGGATTTAACATAAATCTTGAAGACATACTTGGAGGAGACTTTTTCTCAAGCTTCTTTGGTGGAGGTTCANGGCGTCAATCTAGAAGTCGGGGCAATGATATTCTAATTAGACATAGTATTAATTTAGAATCTATTTTGAATGGTTCGTCTGAAGAAATGGAAATTGAACTACCGGTTAGTTGCTCCGATTGTAATGGTACAGGTGGTGAAAACGGCGAAACTCAAACTTGTAGCGATTGTGGCGGTCAAGGGAGAATTAGAGCCAGGCAACAAATTGGCCCTTTTGTCCAAGATGTAGTTCGAGATTGTTCGTCATGTAATGGCAGTGGTAAAATAATCAAATCAAAATGTAAGACTTGTAAGGGTATTGGCACAATACAGGAAGAGACTAAGTTGAGATTTAATGTACCTCTTGGTGCTGAAAATGGAACTAGGTTACGTATGCGTGGAAAGGGTGAACCATCTTCACAGGCTAATGGTCAAAATGGTGATTTATTTATTGAATTAGAAATCGAGCAGCACCCTTGGTTTGAGCGTTCTAATGCTGATTTAATCATGTCACTACCACTCGGTTACTCAGACCTGATTCTTGGTACAAAAGTGACATTACCGCACATAGATGGCGAGGAGTTGGTGATAAAAATTCCAGCAATGACTAATTCTGGGGATACAATAGAGATCAGGAAGCGTGGNTTGCCTAGGACACGAGGTTCTGGAAGAGGGGATGTTGTTGTTTTNGTTAAGNTATATATGCCTAGGAAAGTCAGTAAAGATGTCAAAAAGAANCTCGATGAAATACGCGATAAAGTTTCACCAGATGANGTAACTTCTAGTGTNAAAGAGGATGCAAAAGACAGAAGAGATTAGTCATTCNTCTGAATCTATTTCTTGTCTCCATAATGTAGAAGGGATTCTTGCGGCATATGGTTTTCCGTCTACNCGTCCATTAATTTCAATATCTACAGATTTTGAATTTCCTTCTAATTCAATAGTGAGAAAAGTCATATTTCCTTCAACCATCGAATCCAAGAATATTTCCTCACCATTTGCTAAGAATTTGGGGTGAACGTTTGTGATATTCCATGCTTCACCTTCTGGTGAATCCAATCTNANTGCNGCTAATTCCCAGTTTCCTTGTAGAATATTTATCCCGATAATTATTGGCCANGAACCAGTCTTTTCACTAATTCTTTCATCTAGTTTCCATGCAACTAATGCAACCCCTTCAGTACGGTATTGAATGTCATATTCNCCCCATATTTGGCATGCTTCCTCCCACTCCAAAGTTGATAAAGAATTGAGCGCCTTCCTTAAGAATTTCCTACCTTCTTTCGGGGTTGTAGTGCCAGAATCGAGTCTTGATTTAAGCCAATTTAGTCGCATTTTTTTCTCAAGTAATGATGCGGCAAATTGTGAATTTTTCCTGTACATNACAAATACAATTAATGCCGGAACTAAGAATAGTAGACCCATAAACCAGCGAGCTAATTCCCCCCATTTCTTGGCATTATCATCTGGTGGGAACCAAGGCTCTTCGCCTTCATCTACTAGTTCATAGTAGGTTGAAATAGTATAGTTTTTTGAATCAATTTCTTCACCCCAAGAATGATTGAATGTAGACGAATTGATTATACTAATTCTCAAAAAGTGAGTTCCTCTTTCTACCTCTAAAGCAACTTCAATTTTTCCAGATGACAAGGTTCTTACTTTGGTTTCTTTATTTTCCCATGTTTCNTGATTCTTCTCGATTAGTTCAACTTCACAGTCAGCAATATCTCCTTCAACTGTAAATTTGACAAAATGAATTGAGTCTTCCCATGCAGTAATTTCAAATTTATATACATCTGAATAATCGAAAATAGGTAAAGTGAACTGNCCANTTANCGAATTTTCANCNATATTAATAGTAGGCCANCTTGAATTGTCTGTTNCTTTGAAAATCGGGGTTAAAGAAGGTGCTTCAATTCCNTGNNCTGTATCTGAATAATCTTCTGAAGAAACCTCGATAAAGAAAGCAANACNAGTTATTTTTAATNTTATAATTTCGACATTTGGATAAANATAAATTTTTGATTTAANATTACTTTGTAAATCTATATTATCGGATAATGACCAATTACCATCAATTAATTGAAAACAATCAATTGTAATGTTTTCCAACGGCGAAAATAAGTTTATTCTTTCAGCAGTTTCAGCTTCAATAATTATGATTTTTTCATGATGTCCGTAAATGTCAACGGAATTTAATTCAGAAATAGTTGTAATGTCGTGAGATTTGAAAACAGTACTTTGCAGAGACCAAACAGTGTTTAAGGTTGAAGATTGTACTTTGACCACTGCTCTTCCATCATCCTCAAAATACCAAAACTTGGGTTGTGTTTGTTGATTAGCCACCATCTTATTGTTTTGCGATAAATTACCATCGAGCAATACTTCAGATGACAAGTTTTGGAAAAAAACCTCGACTCGTATGTTGGAAGAATAATGCGACAGAGAGAGCTCTAGCGTGTCTCCTTCAGAGACATTGATCGCAAAGAATTCGTTTTGTCCACTATCAATAATTCCTCTAATAAAGGAAGGACTTGATAATTCGCCATTGGGAATTGAATTTATATTTCCTCTAGAGTAATTTTGACAATAGTCAAGTTCTGTACATACTTTACTATCTACGAAACTAACTTGTTGGTTGGGCGATGGACGTAATGAATAATATTCATCAGTTACATTATGAATTATTGATAATCCTATTTGTTCATTTAGTGATGATTCGATAGTCAACTGAATAGTACCATCATCTGTAGATTGCCCGGTTAAATCACTACTGGAAGTATCGATAATTGTTCCGTCGAGTGAGATGGTTCCAACACATGATTGACAATCCATTATTACGCTATACCATTCATCCTTTTTGATTGACCAGGATTCAGTGAATGTTTGGTCTTCTTCAATATAGATCCCGCTGATTCGGCCGTCGGTGTAAATTAATTCAACGCTATCATTGGCACTTGTAAGTGGTAAGTAAGACACAAGTACAGAAGTGACGATAAGTAGAGATAAAAATTGAAATTTCTTACTCATCTAATTACTCCTCCCATACAATCCAAATGTAAGTAATGTTTGAACTTAGGCCCTGTAATCTTCAAACTCTTCAATAATATGGTTCTGTAGGATTAATCATGGCGCAGGAATTGGGAAGGGTTATTTTTACCCGAGATCGATATGCGCGTTCATGGAGTCTAGGAGATCGAAAGAATCCTATTTGTAAGACTCCAATTTTGATGCAGTTAAGTGGTGACCCAGAAATGGAAGAGTTTCTTTCCCCATTTAGTTCTAAGACCGACTCCAATATCCCATCTACATTATCGGTTAGTTCAAAAGTTCCATTATCGCCTCCGGATTTCAGTCATAAGGGGCCTAATTATGAGTCATTCATTGGCCATGTTTTACCTCCATCGCTTGATGAAGCAAATGCTGGTGAACCTGCTGGTTCTGGTCAATTGCTACCCGTCTCGTGGCAAAGATTATCTCATGATAGTGATCTTCTAGATTCAAATTTGAATCCATCGATTATTGTACTTGTTGACTCTGTTCAATTAGCCGCTCAACCAGGTAAACTAGTCAAGGCAATTCATGTACTAAAGAATAAATTTCCAGGTTCATTGCTTTGGACTCCAGGAATCGGAGGACCAGATAATGCAGCGGTTCTAAATTGGTTTGGTGTTGATATTTTTGATTTATCACGTTCGAGAATGTGTAATTCAGCAGGAGTAATTTTATCAGAAAATGGTCCTAGGATGCCGGATGATTCAATGAGTGAAACAGCCACTATGGAGGTGCAAATACAACATTGGAAACAATCAATTGCATCAATAAAGTCTAATCTCAAAAATGGCACACTTCGTTCTTTGGTTGACAAACAGTCTTTGAACAGTCCGAATTTAGTTGAGCATCTACGCTCGCATGACAAAATTTGCTCGGAGCAACCAGGACTGTTATCTAGTCACGTTGATAATGAGAAGATCCTAGATTGTAGTAGCCCAAATACTCTCAATGACCCAGTTGTAAAGGAGTGGTGTGATTTTATTTCTAATCGATATAAAGCTCCAAATGGTTTAGACAATGTGTTAATTCTACTTCCATGTTCTGCACGCAAACCATACCGACTATCAAAATCTCATGGGAGATTCATTAGAGCAATAAATTCGAATTCCTGCCATGAAGTAATGGTTACCTCTCCATTAGGCTTAGTGCCAAGAGATTTAGAAGAAATTTGGCCGGCTTCTCATTATGATATTCCAGTGACAGGAGATTGGAGTCATGATGAACTAATTAGAACGCAAACAATGCTCGATTCACTACTTTCTAGACATGGGTATAATTTGGTCATAAATCATTCTAGTATGGAATTAAAAACAGGTGATGTCGAGTTAATTGAAACAAGAAATGGACTTTCTCCTGGTAGTGGCGAGGCATTAGATAATTTATCTGAATCGGTTAAAGAAGCTATTCAACGTTTTAATGTTAATAAAAGAAGGAACAACCATCTACTAATGGATACATTCGCAAGTGTTTCTAGAAAGCAATTAAACAATGATAAATGGTTGGAAGGAGTTTCAATTAGAGGCAAACCACCGTTTTGGAGATTGGAAAAAGATAATGTTCAGGTTGCCATTTGGTCAATCGATAGAAGAGGATTTTCCTTTTCCAAATCGGCTATCGAAATTCTTCATCAAAATAATACCTTATCTAAGGTCTGCATCAAGACTGGACCTAAACTCAAAGGCGATATTTTCTATTCAAATATTGAATCATTTGATTCAGACATCAAGGCTGGAAATGATATTTTAGTCTACCAAGATGATTTGCCTGTAGGATTGGCTAGAGCAGTTGCACCAGCATGGGAATGGCCTATTACAGGTGGTAGATTGGCTAAGACTCATCAAAGGTTGTAGTAATAACACCGCTAAATGATATCATCAAGTCATGCGGAGTGGTTAAGAAGGGGGGACAAGTCGCCATCTTGCTTTGAGTGGTTATTATGGCTCGTATGTACAAATCCAGAAGAGGAAAAAGTGGTTCATCTAGACCGTTTGTGTCCGAGGCTCCAGAGTGGTCGAATACAGATGTGAAAGAGGTTACTTCTCTAATAGTTGAACTAGGAAAGGCCGGTCATTCAACCTCTGAAATTGGCATTATTCTAAGAGATCAACATTCAGTGCCTAATGCTAGATTAGTTGTTGGAAAAAGAATCGGGGCAGTTTTGGCAGAAAATGATATTGGTGGAACTTATCCTGAAGATTTGATGAATCTAATGAGACAAGCAGTCGGTATAATTAACCACTTAGGAAGCGGAAATCATAAAGATCTTCACAATAAGAGAGCACTAGAGATTACTGAATCAAAAATAAGAAGATTATCAAATTATTACATCTCGGAGGGTAAGTTGCCTTCTGATTGGCGATATAAGCGTGATGAACTACGCTTGATGGTCGAGTGATTTATTCTCCTTTTTTGGGAGAGATTGAATAATGAGTCACATGTGGTCTCATTGAAGCCAATGAATGATTTACTTGCGACTGCTCCTTTTGAAGATGTAAGAGTACATCTTCAACAGATTTGTGAAAAAATTTCATCTGCAAGCATGGTTTATCTTGTAGCTCCATCTGATTTGGAAGGCGTTTTGGCACTTGCTAATCTTGAAGCATCATGTATTGATTCAGGAATTAGATATAGTCGACGATTAACTAAATCAAAGCAGCATGTCCCGCATGGCGAAAAAGAAGAGTTAGAGATAAAGAATGATGGTCTTACCATTATGATTGAACCGTTTGAAGATACTTGGGATTTCACTGAACTTAAAAATGATGATTTCGTTAGAATAGTTCCTCTTTCGGTTAGTATTAGATTAGGAAAAAATAAGAATAAACGTAACGGTGCTCTTGATGTTGTATCACAGTGTTCTGCAATTGCTGCAATGATTGCACCAAATGGTTCTAGAGTTAGAAGACTGAGACCTTTTGCAGTTGGTGGACAGTGGTTAAGAGATTCATTGGACAATACATTTGATCCCATTCACTCATCGATTAGAGATGTACTTCGGGATGAGGGAAGTGTAAGAGTAGTTGCTTTACCCGAAGTCAGTATTACATCTGATGGTATGATTCCCAATCTTTCCAAGACTATGTTAAGACGATTGAAAAAACGATGGGGTAGTATGGACTATGACTCTAGAAGTCAAGCTATTGGTGAATTAATTCTACCTACATTGACAGACAAATCTGTATCTACTCCAAGATTAGAAGAATTATTTTGGCACCGATTAGTTGTTGGCGGTCAAGAAATGGATATTTACAGTCAAATAAATGAAGCTAGGATTGTTTGGCCAAATGATGAAGACTTAACTAAGTCACATTCAGGGGCTATTCTCAAGAGTCTAATTTCTAATGGAAAATTGGTTGATTAGTATACGATGCTTTCAAACCTAAGCGCTTTCTCGGCTTGTCATGGCAATCGAGAGACTGTTGACTGGAAGTATCCGTGACCAAGTTCAAGAATTGATGTCTACTGAAGACTTAGTAATTGATGCTTTTAGAGATCTTGTCAAGGATGAATTGAAGAGTCACATACGTTCTAAGGTCGACCAAGACCCCGAATTGAAGGAAGAAATAAAAGAGGCTGTAGCTTATTATTTCCATACAAAGGCTCGAACAGTATATGCTGAATTGAAAGCAACTAGAGCTGCTACAAGATTAGGATTAAGATTACTCCCTGATGACTTACAAGGTGAAGTCGGAGAAGCACTGGTTTCCTTGTTTGAAAAGGAACTCGGAGCATTACTAGAAAAGGCACTTTGATTGGTTATCACTAATTAGTTAATTTTTGATACTTTTTGATTAAATATAGTAGTGTATATTATGAAGAATGAGTGTCCCGTTTAGCATGTGGTAGACAATAACAGGTCATCAACACTGATTCTTTCAGTATTGTTCATTTCCTCTATTTTCGCGTTTTCTTCTGCTTTCGATAGTGTTGAAGCCGAGCCTGTACAAGTCTGTTGCGATAACGCCTCAGTCGTTGATTTATTTTTATTGGGGAGTTCAAGCGGTGACTTGTCACCTTTTTCTCAGAAGTTGGATACAGAATCTTCCTCTGCTGTAATAGTTAATTCAATAACATCTCAAGAGGAAATAGGTTCTTGGAATATGGGACAAATTTGGCCAGGACAGGTTCCTGAGTCCACATGGTCATTTACTATTTACTACAAAGTTAGTGATGCTGGCGGCGCCCAAGTGAATGCTACTGCCACACTCAATATTGGTTCACTTACATTCTCTGCGTCAACTGCTTTCGGTTCATCAGTTCTTCCTCAAGGAGAAGGTCAACTCACATTTGATATTCCCGTAGATTCAACCTCTTTGTCAGCATCTAGTGATGTTGAATTAGTTTTAACGGCTAGAAATATAGTTTTCAGTGTCCCTGAAAGTGGAGCAAAGTTAGAACTATTTTGGGGTTCAGAAGAGCATGATTCTAGAATAACAGGAGAAATCCCTCTGGCTGATTTAATCATTGAAGATCCTATTGTTGAGGGCTCCGATATTTACATACCAGTAAAAATCGATTCTCCTTTTGGACTTGATGCTTTAGCATATTCAGATTCGATTGAACTTCGAGTAAATAATGTAGTTGTTGAAGGGAACCCAGTTGAGACTAAAAATGGTGATTCAATTATCGTCACTTGGACATGGCAAGGTGCATCAGGCGGGGTAGAGACAGTTCAAATTTCAGTTAGTCTTTCTATTCAACCCTCAGGACCAACACTCTTTGGTCAGACGAGTTTTGAAATTGAGACATTTGACAGTGGCGGTGGAACCGGAACCTTCTATCCTCAAGATGAACCATTACGGACCAGTGGTGTAGGAAGTCCTCTTTCAATAGAACAAATTGTAGAATTATCTGACTCAAAAGGTAAATTAAAAATTTCTCGAACTACTACTATGGAAATTGATGGTGAGATGGCATTTTGGATGCGGTGGGGGATGGACCATATCGGAGATACCACACTCCCATCGACATCTGTGTTATATGGCTGGAACCCAGGTTCAGTAAGCGATGAAGAACGAGTCAGTAGGAATATTGAATCAGTAGAAATCGAACAATTCCAAAGAGAAATGGTTAAGCGATTTCGAACCTATATGACAGGTATTAATGGAATGCAAATCGATAGTGGTGAGTTAATTGGCAATCAAGGTGACTTCGATACAATATCCATTTCTGTAGATTTAATGGGTGAAAGTAAGGTGGTAAATCATCCTCTAAAACTTATTTTCTCATCTTTACAAACAGTTGATTCAGATGAACGGTTTTACTTAATGAGGACCTTCACATCAACTCAATCAGCACCTCTATGGCAAGATTATTCACTTTTTATTGAGGCAAAATCTACTGGTCTAACTTCATTTGCTGACGCCGAGTTACTAGAATCTGATGATCTTTCATTTAGACATTCAAGGATGCCTTGGGGTGAGAAAATAACTGTCGAGGGTGAAAAAATTAGTCTTTCTGAGGATTTCACCATAAGTTTACAACCAACAAAAAATATTCTCTATGGCCCTGTATCTTTGATTGCTATAGCTGGAGCTGTACTTTCAGTGGGCTTCTTTATGTCACTCGGTATTACAAAGAGTAAGCATCGAAGATTTTTGATGTTTGAATTAATTCTTATTCCTCTTGTTATGGCCATATACTACTTCGCCTACCCTCCGTTGTTTGTTGGAGCAGGATCTGGAATAGTTGTATTAATTTGGCTTGTGACATCAATAGCAAGCCCGAGGAAGTTTGCTGAAATAGAAACGCCCCAACTTAAAGAAACTACTCTACCAACCATCGCTTGTCCTGCATGTGAAACTGTAAACGTTGTAACAAGTGATGAGAGGCCACTAAGAATTGCATGTACAGGTTGTGGCAGAACAATAAAAATTGTTGGATAATCAAAGTTTTAATGATTTAAGTGATTTCACGATTGCTCTAGATTCTTTGTAATCACTAGGAGAGAAATAGCCTGAAAATTCTCCATTTTCATCAACAGAAACTACTGCTTGTGGACTCCTTTTCTTAATCGATTTTAGAACATCTTTCAGATTATCGGAATTTTTCACTTCCATAAAATCCATTTCCATCAATTCTCGACACTTAACTGAATTAGTATCCATTCCTTGATCTATGGCATGAAGAAATTGCTTGTAACCCATTACACCCTTCACTCTCGATTCATCATCTAGCACAATCAAAACGCCACCTGGTACAGAAAGCAGTCTCTTAGCACCTTCTTTTAGAGTATCATCTACTCCGACAGTAATATGCTCATCATTTAGATTGAGTTCTGATATGGTCTTAACTGGCTGTGTCATAACTAACGCTAACATAACTTGGATTTGATAGTTACCCTACTGATGGGTAAACAAAATTGTATCTTTATCCAATATGATTCCATAACCGATTCTTTCGAGTTGAACAATTGTTCCGATTTCATAATCATGTCTCTCTATCAATCCATTTATTCTATTTAACGTTCCATCTTCGGTAGAAATTAGAGTTGCTTCAAGTTTATCATCCTCTGAAACCCAGTGGACTATTGCTCTTTTGTCGCTACGCTCGGTTGAAATATAGTTGGCGGAATCTCCAGATAAATTAAAATCTGCAAATCCCTTAAGTCTAATCTCCTTCTTCTCAAAGTCCATATTTTCGATGTAAACTTTTGAACTGGAAATACTAATTTGTCTTTCACCCATAGATTCAACATTTGGGTGAACTGGGAATGAAATAGATTTTGGATGATTTCCTTGGAGCTGAATCATTTTTGGATTTCTTACGAAAGAAATCCTCGGTGCTGAATCGTCTATTTGCTTAGTATTGTGAGAATAAAGAGTGGCTAGAGGGACAGAAATATCCTTTTGAGTCACACCTAGTTCAATCCAAAATTGCCTAAGAGCTTCTGCTTTTATCCCCCTTTTCTTCAATGCAGATATTGTTGGAAGTCTTGGGTCATCCCATCCTTCAAACATCCCATTTTCTATATCTTTTCGCATTTGTGAAGTTGAAAATCCGCCCCATTCGTGGACTTTAACTCTACCCCAATACATTGTTTCGGGATATTTCCAGTTGAAATGTTGGTACAGTAATGTTTGCTTTCTAGTAGAGTCCATCAAATCCTTTCCTCTAATAATATGAGTTACGCCTTGTAGGTAGTCTTCAACAGCACTTTGGAAATCAAGAAGTGGCCAAACACGATATTTGGAACCAATTTCCTTTCTTGGATGTGGATTTTTTTCAGTGTCTTGAATTCTAAGTGCTGGCCAATCTCTTAAAGCAGGGTTCTTTAGTTCCATTCCTGTCTTGACCCGAACAACTGCATCTCCAGGTTTGAAAGTTCCATCAAGCATCTTACCCCACATTTCGATGTTCAAATTTTCACTTTGTCCTCTGCAATTGCAATTTATCTTATCGATTCTAAATTGACGAAATTCCTCGGCACTACAAGTACAAACATACCCAAACCCTTGCTCAAGCATCTGCTTAGCATAATCGTAGTAATTGTCTAATCGATCGCTAG
Organism: Methanobacteriota archaeon; assembly: GCA_002702945.1. The sequence continues at coordinate 15,948 of PADF01000035.1, read as the reverse complement.
CAATGACAATCCTATGTGGCTTGAATCCTAGCAGCCACTCAGCCTCATTAGGAATTTCTTTGTATGCTTCAATTAAGGGTGGTTTGACAGAAGTATCAGTGTCATCGAACCGAAGTATTAATTCTCCATCAAATTGTTTAGCATATGTACCGTTTATCACGATACCACGTGCATGTCCGAAGGATAGAGGGCCATTTGGATTAGGTGCAAATCTCAAGACCACCTTTCCTTTTTTAGCATTGGATAGTTCAGGAAGTCCAGTTCGCCGTTCCTTCTTTTCTCGCTTTTCAAGTAAATGTGGTGCTTCATTATCGAGTATTTCTCTAAGATGTTCAATTCCTTCTGACTGTGCAAGTGAATTAGCCTCACTAACAGCCTTTGCAATCAAGGGACTAATCAGTTTACCATGCGGGCGCAATTCTGTATTCATGCCCATTATTCTACCTATTACAGAGCCTGGATTCGCCTTACCCTCATATTCTATTGCGTTTTGAATAGCAGTATGTCTAATGAGGTCAAGGGTCTTATCATCAGGTGTCCATGACATGGGATTCAAACACCCCTAATGCCAATACTTCATCAAATGCTTGGAAAAAAATGAATTTTTAGAACAAAGTAGACTGATTTTTTGGGGGGCTATTTCTTTTTGGTAATTCTTTATCATGAATTTTTTTCCACTCCCTTTCGACTGTTACCCAACTCCATCTCAACTGTGGATGCGGATTATTTTCAAGTAATTTAGGTAATATGTTCTTTGTATTTGGGTCACTAGGGTAGCCTGAGCCTACTGAAAAACCCACCTCTGCAGAAATTTCCTCGACACACATATCACGCTTTTCTTTGGCTAATATACTTGCCATTCCAACGAATGGGTCAGTCTCATCCGCCTTATGTTCACTAATGATAGTAGAGTCTTTCCATGGCCATGATTTCAATTGATTTGCGATTCTATCAGTGAATCGTTGTGGCTTTACGTCACAAGCATCATTTAGTATTTGGACAGATTGTTTAACATCATCCGGTAAGCCGTTTATCGCTTCAGCAAATAATTCAGTTTCAAGTACATTTAAACCTTGATTTTTCGAAGATGAGTCGATTCTTTCTGGATGACAAATTATCAAATTATAGTGCCATTGCTTAGTCTTGGAATTCTGTTTAAACCATTCTTCTAATTCTTTTCTCTTTTTTTTAGTAAGAAACTTGGAATCTTTAACTCCTGCCGATTTCAAAAAATCATATTGATCAAGTGGTATTGCAACGGCACAAACTACCAATGGCCCAATAACAGGGCCCCTGCCCGCTTCATCAACACCAATTTTCCACATATCTATCAAAAATCTAAATCATCATCATCTTCGGTAACAGGCAGAGGTACCGATTCAGTATTAGTAGGGAGGGAATTATCATTTTTACGGATAATATTCTTTGGATCTTTACGAGACGTAATGCTAGTCTCAACCGGTTTCATTTCAAGAGATTGATTGTTAACATTAGGTCTGGCAATTCCCTTTGTTTTAATTTCTGCAAGTAATTCATCTGCAGTATCTAAAACCATCGATTTATCATGGACGTCTAATACCATTGAGGCCGCTTTCCTAAGTGGCTCTTCAACTGGATTTGATGCTTGTTGAGGTAGTCCTGCTTTTGCTCTAAAAGCATTCTGAAAAGTGTCAGCAGGTATCTGCTTTGATTGAATCACTTCCTCATCATTGGTGTTTTTTTGATTAAATTTTTCCATCCAATCTTGGACCTTTTCTGGAGCCTCTTTTTGATACATTGATTGCCTTATTGCTTCGTCCTCTTTTCTAATTTTCCTATCTCGCAAAGACTTATTCAATATCACACCTGAAATAACAATTGATAAAATAATTAGTGACCAAGATTTGGTAATTTGAAGTATATTTGATGCAAACTCAATAATGTCAAAACCTGAATCACTTTCCTCATCTACCGCCCAACTCTCACCGAGATAGTCTCCTGAAGATGTAAAGATGAAAGGCATATCAGGGGCGAATCGTGAACGAATCGAGGTATTTAGATACAGAGTTCCGTTGCTTGACAAATCTTGTGGTAAATCAGCCCAAGCTCTAATTGTAAAGTTGGAACCGAGCGGGAGATCGTTAATTTCAAAAGAACGCGGTAACTCAATTCCCTCCTCTAAGATTGCATTATTCGGAGGAATAAATGCCATTTCAGTAGAATGAGAACATTCCAATTGAACAATTAATCCGTCAATAGCATTTCCATCATTACGCAGAGTCATTGCAATTGAAAGTCTGCCATTAGCATCAACTTCTTCAACTATACTTTCTAAGCTCCAACTAATTTTTGGAGCGATGATTACAGGTACAGATATCTGTTGGACAATTTCTTTAGTGTCCGCATAAATCAAATCAAATGTAACATTTCCATTTTCAAATGCTAGAACATTTTGATTCGATGAAATACTGAACATTTCAGTTGTTTTAGCCTCACCCTTCTGAAGTTCAATAGTTGTAGCGCTTAAATCAGTTGTTAGGAAGTTAGGTACATCACTAGATTTAATTTCAAATACATCTTTCGCATTACCTAGGTTTTCTATCGTGAAATATGATTGACAATTTTCTCCTGGAAGAAGTGCTAAACAGTCTTCATTGATCAACTCAATATTGGCTGAACGAATCCACTCTATATCTGCACTAACATCAGTAGTATAAGTTCTAGAAACAGCTCCAATAGGATATGCCTTTATTCTAACATCAAATGAGCCAAAATATTCATCCGGTGCTTGGAAACCTACCTCAAAAGTTCGTGCTTCATTTGGTTGTAATGCAATATTTTCTTTTGCACCGAATAGGGCCACAGTCCATCCATTAAATTCTATTCTATCAGAAACTGGTACCTCTATGATTGATTGACCTAATTCATCTATTGCTTCAAGCGTAATATCTATTTTATTATCTAAATTACCAACGTTCCTTACTGTAACGCTTAATCTATCATTCGCTAAAGGATCTAAGGTGAGATTTTCACTAGTTGAATCAATTGAAATATTTCTAAACTCGCTCATCAATAAATCAAAAGACCATTGGGATTGAACATAATCCAAACTCGAAGTGGCTGTTAATGTAAACCTTGGTCCAGTGTTAAGTAGTGGCGAACCATCTATTACGGATGGAACTTTGACCCACAGATAAACATAGGCTAATTGTCCTGAGACTAGCGTTTCAAATGCGTCATCTCCACTGGTCTGATTCATAGTCCATCCCCATTGCCATGATGACTGGGTTGTGAGGCTGTAAGTAACATCATCAGAATAAACTCCATTATTGGTTATATTTACTGCAAGATTTGTCTGAACATTTGGGTCTACTACAAACTGAGAAACACCATCGACTCCAAAATCAAGATCTGATTGTGGCAATACCATGATTTCAATATTTATTACTAGGTATTCATCAGAATTCACATCATTGGTCAAATTAAGACTAAGTTGACTAGTTTGATAACCTGCATTAGAATCACATGATAGTGTGAATTTAACTTGCCTAAGTTGGTTTGAGTCTAGAGTATATTGAATTGGTAGTCCAATTGTGGTGAGGTTTGATTCAGCACTAATTAGATTCAAAGAATAGGTTTGTGTATATTGCTCGGTATTTTGAATTGTAATTGGTATTTCAAGAGATTCACTTCTATGAATGATGATCTGTTCAGGCGAGTTTACTCCTGCAAAGCTAGAATCTCGATTATTTTCAGCGTATACTAAACTCAGAGGTGAGAGGATTGTCATAACTAGTAGTAGGACTAGAAACCTGCTCATATACCCGCTAGCGAGTTAATCTCTTGAAATACTCGCATGTTTTGATTCAAAAATAATTAAACTGGATCTGAAATTGCAGTTTCCAAATTAGTTAGAGAAAATTCAGCTCCACTAATTGGTACTTTGAGGTCAAAACATTCAGCAACAAATGGATCGATTTCCCCAAAGCAGCCAACATGTAAGCCTGCTACTGAGACTTTGGCTGAACGTCCTGCGAGCCAAGGTCCTTCTCCGTCAGGAAGCTTCTCAATTACATAGTCATTAGAACCTAAGTCTCGCATGAATGCTTGCACTCTTCCTCTAACTGCAGCAAAACCCCCGCTCCTTTCAGCAACTAAAAATGCCACTCTGTCACAGTTTTCATGGTCTCTAACTACAGTTCCCAACTCGTAAACACTCTGTGGAAGATTATGGTGTTGATTAGTAGATAATAATCTTAGTAATCCTGGCGTGAGATACTGTCGAAGCAGGGTGTGATCAATTGTGATTGGATTGGTAATTCTAGTGACCTCTCCTACTGGTTGGAAACGCATAAAATTGAATTGATCATCATCATTTGATAGAGTCAAGGATTGAATCTGCATAAGTCCAAGACCTTGCATAGAGTCACGAATTCTTCTTCGTAAGTTTCCATCACTTCTAGCAATTGAAGTCATGGGGGCTTTAGGAACATCAGTTCCTAGATCTTCATATCCGTGCCCAATAGCAATCTCTTCGACCAAATCAACATGATGTAGGATATCAAATCTCCATCTTGGCATTTCTAAAGAAATTTCACCTTCATTTCGGGAGATAAACTTGCCTCCCATTCTATTTATTGCAACTGATATTTCGTCGTCAGTTAATTTTCTTCCTAGCAAACCATCAAGAATTTCACACGGTAATTTATGACAAACTGCCTTACCATTTGGATAGTTGCCTATATTTCCATCATGACTGGTAACCTCTACAGATTCAATAATTCCTCCGCGTTCAGAAAGTTGAGATGCTATTAGCATTAAACTAGACTCGCATGACCGTAAATCCCAACCTGTGACATCGATGAAAAAGTCTCGAGTTTCATCACCCACTGTGGTATGGCTTCCGTTAATTATTGGGGGGAATGATAGAATAGAATCATTTGAGTCAACTATTACCGGGAATAAGTCAAACCCATCCAGCAGATGTGCATAATCTATCCCCTTAGGGTGGTTTTCGAGTATTTGATTTATCGACATCGGTTCATCCATAGCCAATGGAATAAATTTGGTATTTCCTGATACAGCCTTTACATGAAACGGTGGTTTTATGCTACTCAAATCATGAACTCCGATTGAGGCTCTTTTTCTTCCACGTCCTAGGGCGAAGTGCAATTTTTCTTGGTGGTCCATCAATGATTTGATGAATGAATCTATGTCATCCTCATCTAACTTAACTCCTCGAACAACAGCACCTAAAATCACTGGTCTTATGTCACGCAATTCAGGAGACACAGTCAAAGAAATCTCCCCTTTAACTACTTCCAAATCTGGCTTCGCATCTTCGTGATGGATGAAATTTCTAATCGCTCTTGCCAGAGTTTCACCAGATAATAAATCCGGTCTATTTGGGAAAATTTCTATGTCCAAAACTGTTTCATTACATGAATCAATATCCGTGCCTAGAAGTGGCAACTGGTCTGCAAGAACTCCAATGTCATGAACAAAACCATGTTTTTCCATAATCTGGTTTAACAGACTTTGTTCTACTGAAATAGTTGGCATTATATCTCCTCATCTCGCGAACCAGTGTGGTAATGGACGTTCATATCCAGATAATCTTAGACCACTTACTGCAGCTGTTTCATAATCGAGTGCTCTTAGATTTTGACGACCCAATCCATCGATGGATTCTAGCCCTAAATTCCTCAAAATATCAGATAAACCTCGGTTTAAACCTTGAAGCCATAATGCTAAATCCATCGCATCTACCATCGGTACTTCACAACATACTACCTTTATTCCTGTAGCAGAAAGTATGGCCAAATCTTTTGCATCAGCAGAAAAACCAAGAACAATTCCCGAATCGGTATCGCTACTAGATAGATTTTCTCTACTACTTCTACCAATCAGTGGAAGTGATGCTGCTTCAGAGATTCCAGAGCCATCTTCAATTTTACAAATTACTAAATCAGCGTTATGATATGCTGCTCTAACATGTAGTGAATTAACTCTACCGATGTCGTTAAGCATAGCAAATGGTTTTTCTTTTCCACAAAGAGAACGTAGAGCAACTAGTATTCCATCAATTTCCTCTGAATTCATACTGGGAAGAGATGATAAGTCGACTACAAAACCTCCTGACTCAACTATGAATTTAGAAATCTCTGAAAGATTATACTGATCGATTATTAAAAAATCATTATTTCTAGGGTTGCTTCTTACCATGAAAGGTTGCTTGGTTAAGTGCTGTTCTAGCTCTGTGTCAGTATCTTTCGGTAGGGTTAGAATTTCAGCATCATCAATAACTGGAATTAACGGAAGAGGCAATGCGATTGGAGTGTTTTCATTTCCTCTTTCCCCAATCAAAGAAACAGTGTCACAAGTAACATAGTGCATTTTCTTAATTTCATCTGTGGGGACTAAACCAATCCCGGATAAATCGCCTAATGAGGCCAGACTTTCTCTAAATTGTTCGGTTTTCACACCACTTGATTCTAAGCAAATAGCATCCTTTGGAATTTCATAGTCTTTATCATCTAGTTGTTTGTTTATTTCTTTTTGCTCTGCAGCAGTAAGTGGGCGGAGAGACACACCTTCTGGTGGATTTGGACATCTTCCATTGATGATTATTCTACCACCGGTCATTCCAGCGCCGGGGTCATTTCCGACATCACCATCAATAACGATTAAGCCACCAGTCATTCCACCGCCAATACGGTTTCCAGCATTACCTCTTATCGATAATAAACCGCCACTCATACACGATCCTGCATCGTTACCCGTTCCATCTAGAATAGAAATTTTTCCTGATTTCATTGCGAATCCAGAATAATTCCCCGAACTCCTTTCACAAATTATAACATTTCCATCGTTTCCTGCTCCAAGAAAAGAACCACAGTCTCCTTGAATGGTAAAAGAACCACCATTGCCAAATGCAGCAACCCATGAACCGAGAACACCTAAAGCCCTTAACTTGGATTTTTTGGGAAGGCCAGGGCATAATCCTAATTCCCCATTCTTAGGTACCGGTTCACCAGAATTAGTCCAACCAATTCTTAACGTTGCATTTTGTTCAGCGGCAGCCACAAGTCTAGAACCGAGTTTTGAGTTGATACTAAATGAGCGCTCAACTACGTCAAAAGCGTCCGCCATGAGTCAATCTCGGAGTATCTTGAACATATACTTTCTTTGAAGTTTCAAGTATAATGGGTGATTTCTTATCAGTATTTTTGAACGATTTGTTAATAGAGGGACTTCAAAGACAGTCAACCGGTGAGAGATTGACCGTCAAGGTAGCAATTAATGGATATGGAACTATAGGAAAGAGAGTAGCTGATGCTGTTGATGCTCAAGATGATATGGAAATAGTTGGCGTTACAAAGACACGCCCATCTTTTGGTTGTGACTTAGCAGTAAGAAAAGGATATCCCATTTACTGTACTTTTGATGACCCAGACCGTATTGCTGCTTTTTCCAATGCAGGATATGAATGTCATGGTGGTCTATCCGACCTGTTGTCAATCGCTGATGTGGTAGTAGATTGCTCACCTGGTAAAGTTGGTGCATCAAATAAAGAGAAGTATCAATCTGCCGATATAAAATGGATTTTCCAGGGCGGAGAAAAGCATGCTATGACCGAGATGTCATACACTTCATCCGCTAATCATGAGCAAAATATGAATGCTCAAGGTACCAGGGTAGTTTCTTGCAATACTACCGGACTTTCTCGTACTCTTGTGCCTCTTTACGAACATTGTGGAGAACTTAAAGTCGAGTGCACTATGATAAGAAGGGCAGCAGATCCCGGTGATTCAAGCAAAGGTCCTATTAACGCAATTAAACCTGTTTTGAAAGTACCATCTCATCATGGTCCTGATGTAATGACTGTGAAGCCTGAAATTTCGATTAACTCCATGGCTGTGGCAGTTCCTACCACCATCATGCATGTACACGTTATTGTTGCAACATTGCCTGAAGGTCATGGCTTAACAACTGAAAAAGTTATTTCAATGTGGGAAGAGCAGCCAAGAGTTTTACTAATGAATGGAAATGAAACAGGTATTACAACTACTGCTGAAGTAATGGAATTTGCGAGAGATATAGGAAGAAAATGGGGAGATTTACATGAAATATTTGTTTGGACAGATGGTGTAAAACTTGAACATAATACACTATATTACTTCCAAGCAATACATCAAGAATCAGATGTTATTCCAGAAAATGTCGATGCGATTAGAGCATTACTAGGTGTTGAGTCCGACTGGAAGAAGTCTGTTGCCAAAACCGATGCTGCAATATCAAAATACAATAATATTTAACGAGCATTTGATGGACATTATAGGGTTGTTTTGAAAAACACCACAGGGGTGCGGTATGATATGTTGACCCATCGTCGTGTCTTCTTTATGTTGGCGTTACTGGTGTTAACTTCACTTTCACCTGCTTTTATGAAAGCGTTTGACTCTCAAAATAATGAGTTGAATCTTGAAGAAAATCCAAGCACGGATTTTACTGAACAGCAGAAATTAGAATTGGCTTCGGAGAATTGGCACCTAGCAAATTCTGAAGCATTTACCGGCTTTGGGCTAGATTCTAAATCAAGTATTATTCACTTAGATTCATTTTCTTTCGATCCGTTGGTTGATCAAATCCCGCATTCTGATTTTGTTATTGCAAAAAGCCATATCCCTCTTCAGACAGGTTTAGTAATCATTCAATTGCAAAGTCTAGATAATAACTTAATCAGAGACTTAGAATCTGATTACGACTTTTCAGTTCTTGATTTTCTAAGCGGGGGATCTTTTGTTGCCAGATTACCAGAAAATACAATTCAGTCTTTTGAGTTATTGAGTGATGACCCAAGAGTTCGTTGGGTAGGAGAGATGGAACCAGAATGGAGAGTCTCGGAAGATATTTTCTCAGTTGCTGAAGATAATACTATTTTCATGGTGCCAACACAAGATTTAGAATTCGGCGGATATGAACAATTAGTTCTTGATTTGGCTAGTTATGGTGGCACTGATTCATGGTGTGGTTTGACTTTTTGTCAAACTACTGTGGAGCATGAAAGAATGTATGACTTTATTTCTAGAACTGCAAATGACGGTAGAATTTTATGGATGGAAATAGGTCATCAATTAGAATTGCACAATGCTGTAGCAGCAGCATTAACTGGAGTAGTCAATGTAGCTAACTCTGCAACATTCACACTTGACGGGTCAGGTGAAATGCTTGCCATTGCAGACACTGGTCTAGATAGAGACCATCCAGATATATCCGGTAGAGTCGCTGCGGTTTATACTCAATTTGGACTAGATTCTTCACCTATTGATAGCAACACTGGCCATGGAACCCATGTTACAGTAACTGCAATTGGAGATGGCACTGGTGATTCTAGTGGTAGAGGAATTGCTCCTGCTGCAGATGTGACCATGTATGCATTAGAACATGACCCTACTGGGGTTTTTGGCAGACAAGGTTCAATCTATGACATATTATTAGACGCCAAACAAAAAACTGCTAGGATTGCAATAAATGCTTGGGGGCTCAATGGTAATTTTGGAGAGTACACCTCGGATTCTCGTTCTGTAGACCAGTTTGTATTTGATGAACCGAAATTACTTCCAATATTTTCAGTAGGTGACAGAGGTGCAAATGGTGCTTCACAAATTTCCCCGCCAAGTACCGCCAAAAATGTTCTTTCTGTGGGTGCTAGTACTACTGGAACAGGTTCCACTGCCAGCCCGGGTTCAGTTGCTTCAATATCAAGTCAAGGGCCAACGCTTGATGGAAGAATCAAACCAGATGTAGTCGCACCAGGCATCGAATTGTGCTCAGGTAGAGCGGAAGAAGCCAAATCACCTTCTGGAGTAGCCTGCGGTACTGGAACTCATGCTGATGGTGATCCTCTGTACATGTCTCTTTCAGGTACATCTCAAGCAACAGCATTGGCTGGAGGAATAGCAACACTGACTAGAGAATATTTACGAGAGCAAGTAGGACTAAATTCACCTTCTGCATCTCTTGTTAAGGCTGCATTAATCAATGGAGCAACAGATCTGGGGTCTCCTGATATCCCTAATCCACAAGAAGGATGGGGTGAATTAAATTTAGAGCGTACTGTACTCCCAATGGATGGTAGTAAAATTCTGACTACTTATTTTGATGATGAAAAGTCTCTACGTTCTGGCTTTGGTCTGTTATATGAACTAAATTTAGACCCCTCACATGGAATTGATATTACTCTAGTTTGGACAGATGAAGCAGGTAGTGCTAATTCAGCTCAAAATCAACCTAAATTAATCAATAATCTTGATTTAGTTCTTGTTGATCCTTCTGGAAATGAATGGTTAGGAAATGATTTTTCAGCAGGTTTTTCAGCCCAAGGCGGTAGTGCTGATAATATCAATAATGTTGAGCGAATAAAAATTGCACCAGGCACCTACACAAATTCAGGCGAATGGCTTGTTAAAGTGATGCACAGGGGAGGTAGCGATCAGGATTACAGCATAGTAATTACTGCTGATGCAACAATTCAACCAAAAGCAGATTTGACAGTTTTTAATGAATCAATTTACCTATCCTCACAAAACCCTCTTCAAAATGACATTGTTTCTTTGAGGGTTGCTTGGATGAACCAAGGTACTCTAGACACTAATGGCTTCCATTGGATTTTAGAAGATATTACTGAGGGGACTATATTGTTAGAAGGGGACTCCCAAGGTGTTGCATCGAGTGAAGTAGAATCGGTTTTCTCTACTCGAACTTTTTCAAATACTGGAATCCATACCTTACAGTTAACCATCGATAGTGACAATGTTATTGCAGAAATGAATGATGAATCTTCAGGAATTAATAATAATGTAAAAACTCTTGACATAGAAGTTACTTCTTTGGGTGTTCGAGTAGTTACTTTGAATGACGATGGTAGCGAACCAGTTTCTCCTGAAGATCGTTCTGCTGCGGCAATCAAAGTATTTGATGTTAGAAATGAAACCGGAATCGACATCCCAATTAGAATCAAAAATGAAGGGACTGGGACTCAGAGTATTTCGTTATCAGTAACAAACGTCCAACAGAAACACCCTGTTTTTGACTACTACATTGTCCCAGAGGATAGTTGGACAAAAGAATACTCTGAAACAGGTCCGTTTTCGATTGCTGGTCAAGGTTCGACAGGTGATTACAAAGATATAGTCCTGCACTTTGAAGATGAATACGCTAACTTGGATAATCCGAATAGCCCTAGATATGCTCGTTCAGGTACATTTTATGTCGATATTACTGTACAATACCAGAGTATTCCTACAGTATCTCATTCTCAGCAACTAACCATTATAATTGACCAAGTTGATGACGCAAATGTTGTAGTTGCAGGAACCTCTGGGTTGGCTGCTAAACCTGGAGAATCTGCAGCATTCTCAATTTCTGCTCAGAATGTAGGTAATTCAGCAGCCCAATATTCTGTAGAATGTGTTTCTCAAAATCGATGGCAAATTATGCTTGGAAATTCTAATTCATCGACATTAGATTTTGAGCCACTTGATATTGCAGCTTATCTTTCCATGCCTGTACGAATATTTGTTCCTCCTGTCGCAGATGGACTTCCTTCTGTTGGGGAAACTGATTCTGTGACCTGCTATGTCACTTCCTTAACCGATACAACACTAAATTATAGCGAAAGCGTAATGATTTCAGTTCTAGAGAAAGAAGAATTCAAATCTAATCTTTTGAATAATGGTACGCCTGTGGGTACCAATCTTTTGACAAGAGACGTTTTAGTTGATAGTGGCGAAGAAAAATATCTAGAATATGAAATAATTAATTCGGGGAATTCTATTCTAGACATGGAAATAAGTATTCAGCCATCTAATCCTAGTTGGTTTTTGAAGGTATATTCTGAAACTGAAAATGATTCAAGAAAGGTTTCAGTGATCATTCAGCCGGGTGATGCTGCAGTTATTCAGTTCCAAATAAATATTCCAAATACTGCAGTTGAGGGGGATTCTAATTCATTTACCATACGGGCTGAAATCTCGGATTTTAATTACATCACCAATACAACAAGGTTAGTTATCAAAGAAGATGTTTCACTAGATTTGGCGGGTCCGCAAAATTGGGTCGCATCTATTTCCTCTGAATATTCATATAATGACTTCATTATTACTAACACTGGCAATTCAGTTTTAAGTCTAGATTGGTCATATTCGATTCCACCGGATGGATGGATTATTGGTTTTTCAAATCCAATAAAATCTTTGAATCCTAGGGAACAATCGACAGTGTCAATTGGGCTAGTCCCTCCTCCTAATGAAGAAACTTCAATCAATTCATTCACTCTCACAGTAACAGTAAATGCTGATAGTAATGGAAGAACTGTATCCGAAAGTCTACAGTTGGATGTTGAAGTCCTTGAATCTGATTTTGGAAATCTTTCTATCAACCCTGAAACTGTTAATGACTTCTTGGGAATTGAAGTGGGTTCCTCGAAATCTCAAACCATTAGTTTCAGAAATGATGGTAATACAGTACTTGATGCATCAGTAGTTGCAACTGTCGTCGATCAAGAGGGCAATATCATTTCAGGCTGGAGTATCGATGTTAATCCGTCAGAAATAACTGGATTGAATCCAGGGCAACAAGTCGAATTAATTGTTGAAGTCGAACCAAGTGATAAGGCTTCTAAAGGGTCATATCAAATTTTGATCAATATAACCAGTGATGAAGATTTAATTTCCCAGATATCCCTTTCATCAAGCATACAATCTTCAAAAGGTAATAGCGGATTGTTCAATATTGTACCTTGGTATATTTCTTTGTTAATAGTTACATCTTTACTTATTGGTACTGTTATTGTTGCAAGAAGGATGAAGAAATCTGGAAGTATCCAAAACGATGATTCAGAATTAGTTGCAGCAGATAGTTATGTTGGACAAGAGTATATCTCCGAAAGAAGAGATTCTGCTTTGGATATTGGTAGTTCTGTAAACGAGTTGACAAGTGGGGAAGTTTCTCAAGATGAAATCGCTGCTGCACTAGCACAATCAATTGAATTACCAACATTACCGATGGCGTCAAATGTACCTTCTGGGATGCCACCTACAATGAATATCCCAGCAGGCATGCCGCCTAGAATAAATATCCCAGCAGGCATGCCGCCTTTACCAAAGCCAGTTCCAGTAATTGAAAACGTTCAACAAAAACCTGCTCTTACTAGACCTCTACCTCCTACAGGATTGCCTTCTGGTTGGACTATTGAACAATGGAATGCTTATGGTAACATTTGGCTAGAGAGAAATCAAAAGTAAGTGCTATCTTCAAATCTAATTAGTTCTACGCCTATCTATGAGCAGTATTGTACTATTTGGTCCACCAGGTGCAGGCAAGGGTACGCAAGCCGAGAGAATAATGATTTCAACTGGCCTACCACAAGTATCTACAGGTGACATGCTTAGGGCTGCAGTAAAAGACCAAACACCGACCGGTATCGAAGCCAAGGAGTATATGGAAGCAGGTAAATTAGTTCCAGATTCGATAATCATTGAATTGATAAAACAACGTATTAAGTTGCCAGATGCAAATAATGGAGTAATGTTTGATGGTTTCCCTCGTACTATACCACAAGCCGAAGCACTAGCAGAGATAACGGAAGTAACTCACGTTATTGCAATAGAAGTTCCTGATGAAAGAATAGTTGATCGGATTTGTGGTCGTTACTCTTGTGCTAATTGTGGATCAGTATTTCATGAAACTTTCAACCCAGTTCCCAAGAGCGGATGTGGTTGCGATAATTTTGTTGAAAAAAGGCGTGCTGATGATAATCAGGACACAGTTTTATCTCGATTAGCTGCTTACCATGAACAAACTTCACCTTTGGCTGATTGGTATGACGGGTTAGGTATTTTCCATCGAATTGACGGTGATCGTGCAATTGATATGATAAGTGCTGACATTCTACTTGCGTTAGAGAATTAGGTGTCGTTATGAGTAAACGAGGTATTCGTTCAAATCGGGTTAAGAAATCCCGTGCTTCGATAGCGATGGAACATCAAAATAGACTTATTTCTATTCTAGAAGAATTCCCTGAGAATCAAGTTCTAGCAAAATCATCAGCAAAACAACTCTTGGCAGTTAGTAAGAAAAATAGATTACCATTGCCAACAAGGGCTAAATTACTCCTATGTCGAAAATGTTCTTTGCCTTTCTCAAATGGTGAAAATATGAGAATTAGGTTACGTAATGGAGTAAAAATTGTTACATGCCTTAGTTGTGACAACACTAGAAGATATATACTGAAGTGAAAAAATGACAAAAATCCCCGCTCATATTCAAAAACTTGCTAATTCCAAGGACTTTCAGCCTAGTGTGCGAATTGGTAAATCAGGCATAACCGAAAATCTGGTTGTTGAAATTGACGAACAACTTTCAAGAAAAGAAGTTGTGAAAATTAAAATCAATAGAGGTCTTTTCCAAAAAGATCAGATAAAGCAAGTTTGGGAGCATTTATCATCAGAGACCAACTCTAATATTGTCACTTCTCGAGGTAATGTTTGCGTGTTATGGCGATAAACATTTTCGGCATTAAATTTTAGTCTCAAAGCGAATACTCAATAATATCCTTTCATTGGAACGTATAATTGGGATGATTATGTTCAATATTTCGAAGCGTTACAGCAAGTCTAGAACAATCGCATTTTTGCTTTTAATTTTCGTAGGAAGTATGGTTATTGCTGGCCATTCAATGGCTGCAGGTGGTGCAGGTGGAACCGACGTTCATTTAGATTTGACACTAAAAGACGGAGTGAAATCAGAAGCCATAGTGGTTGGCTTGTTTATTTTACTAGCAGTTTATGCTTTGATAATAACCGAGGCGGTTCATAGAACACTTGCTGCTGCACTAGGTGGATTAGTTGCAGTAATGGCCCTTAATTTTTACACAGAAGAATCAGCGCTCACTCTTAGAGCTGTTACAACAATGATTGATTGGGAGACGATAGGTCTACTGTTGGGTATGATGGTGATGGTAGGGGTGATTTCGCATACTGGAGTTTTCGAATGGTTTGCCGTCGAGGCATACAAGAAAAGCGGTGGTTCAATATGGAGTCTAGTTGTCATTTTATGTTCTGTAACTGCAGTTTTATCGGCGTTTTTAGACAATGTTACCACTATTCTCTTACTTACTCCTGTAACAATCCAGCTTGCTAAAGTTTTAGACTTGAAGCCCATTCCGTTATTGATATCTGAAGTATTATTCTCGAACATTGGTGGAGCTGCAACTATGATCGGAGATCCGCCAAATATTATGATTGGTTCAGGATTATCAGAATCAGCCATAAAGCGTACTGAGTATTCACATCTAGCCGCCGATGGTGTTAATTTTAATGATTTCATAATTGAGATGGCGCCTGGTATATTGATGACAATTGTCCCGGCATTCATGTTTATTCGTTGGTTCTATGCTGATGAATTTTCGGGTAAGAGAATTAGAGATGTTGCTGAATTGGAATCAAAATACGGAATTAAAGATTACAAGATGCTAACTACTAGTGGAATTATTCTATGTTTAGTCATCTTAGGTTTCTTTTTACACCCAATAACTCATATGCCAGTATCATGGATCGCATTGGGAGGTTCGGTTTTGATGCTTCTTGCTACTAACAGGCACGAGTTAGATGAACCATTGGAAGAAGTTGAATGGACCACGTTACTGTTTTTCGCTGGTTTGTTTGTACTTGTTCATTCACTTCAATACATGGGAGTTATCAATTTCATAGGTGAATATGTACAGAAAGCGATTGAGGCGTTTCCACAAGGCCAAGATGGTTTAGTTAGGTTAACTGCTGCGATTTTAATCATCCTCTGGGTTTCTGCTATTGCGTCGGCATTTATTGATAATATACCATATACTGCTACCATGATTCCTATAGTACTACAGATTTCTGATGGAGCTGGTGTTGACTTAGCACCATT
>PADF01000034.1 GCA_002702945.1 Methanobacteriota archaeon | reverse complement strand
AACAGAGTACTGCCGCCACTAAACTTCCGATTGCTTGCATACCCAGTGGTAAATATCCCAATTCAAAATATTTTTCACTTGAAGACACACAAACAGTCAATTTTGACATCATCAAAATTACCTATCGGATAAATAGAAATGGATTATGCTTTGGCACTAGCATGGACGAGTGGCCACAACAGTGTTTCAAAGCATACGATATACGTGGGCTTGCAAATGGTGATGGTACTGGAGAATTAACTCCAAAATTTGCTTATCGTTTGGGTCGTGCAATGGCAACTTACCTAGAATGCCAAACTTTTGCTGTAGGTCGCGACATTCGAGATTCAACTCCTGCTTTAGCAAATGAATTGATGCGTGGTTTGGTAGATTCTGGAGTTCAAGTATTAGACCTTGGAATCGTATCCACAGGGTGTGTATATCACGCATGTTGGACTTTACCAGTCGACGGTGGCGTAATGGTTACTGCTAGTCATTTACCAATGCCTACTCATAATGGATTCAAAATGTGTAGAGGCACTCTTCCTCTTGCTGGTGAAGAAATTCAAGAACTGAAACAAGTGTTCCTCGAGGGGAATTTTGTTGATGGACGAGGAGAGATTTTCGATACACCTCATTTAGATAATTATCTTGAAGCGATAATTGAGTCAACAGGAAAATTATCTCGTAGCGTCAAAGTAGCAGTCGATTGCGGCAATGCCGTTCCAGGCCCAGCAATGAGTAAATTGCTCGATATGATGGGTTGCGAGCACATCGACTTGTATTGTGACTGGGATTCAAGTGAACCCAATCATGGTGCAGACCCAACAAGGCCGAAGAATATGATCGACCTTGGAAAGGCAGTTGTTGAAAATGGCTGTGAGTTTGGCCTTGGGGCTGATGGAGACGGGGACCGATTAGGGGCTGTTGATGAGAATGGTGAATTTGTTTATCCTGACCGTTTAATCGCTTTACTTGCAGATGATGTTGTTGGTTCTGAAGAAGGGAAAGACTTGCTAATTTATGATGTAAAGTGTTCAATGAATGTTGAGAAAGCGATTATCTCAGCGGGGGGCCGTCCTATGATGGCAAAAACAGGCCATTCCTTCATGAAACGTGTGTTAGCGCAAAATCCAGATGCTTTGATGGCAGCTGAAATGAGTGGACATATTTTCATGGCTGACCGCGGGTGGTATGGATTTGATTGCTCACTGTATAATGCTGCAAGAATCCTTGAACTTTGGTCCCGAAAAGACAACTCTAAATTTAGTGTTGAACTCAATAGATTGGCGCCAAATCTTCCAACTACCGGCGAGGTAAAAGTTCCTTGCCCAGAGGACAAGAAAATTGAGACAGTTGAGGCGATTCGTCAAGCATTTAATGATTATGAATCGTCAACTATCGACGGTGTAAGAGTACGTTTCACGTCCCAGTTAGGAAATGAACAGACCGGTTGGTTCCTTGCCCGTAAGTCAAATACAGAACCCATTTTAGTTATGCGAGTAGAAGCGGTTGAACAAAGTGAACTCACTTCTATTCTAGATTTAATTAATCACCGAGTTTCTCCAATAATTGATATCTCTAAATTATTACAGTAGATTTTGATAAAATAAAAATCAACTGTATTTTTATGTTAGTCTTCTTTAGACAATTCATGCACTACTATTTCCCTGGCATGATTGTCGGAATTATTCTTCTTCAAACTGCGATAGTCGCACCAACTCTCTTCAAGAAACTAGAATTCAAGCAGGTAGGTCCTGTAATAAGGGCGCTGTGGCCAAAATTCTTCCTATTATTGAGTGTATTAGGTGTTGTAACTTTGGTAGATCTTTATTTCCATAATGACCCTAGTGATATTCATTATATGATAGCTGGTTTGACAGTTATATTTTCAACAATTTGTTATGTAATTATACCCGCAACTAATCGAGCTACAGATGAAGGAAACCAAAAACGATTCAAACTACTTCACAAGATTAGCGTTTCACTAACCGTGATAATCTTATTGATGAACATTGGATATGCATTCGTATGAGAGTAAAATCATATTTTCTAAAACTCTAATGGGGCAAGAAATTGATAAGGTGCCGATTTAACCATAGTATAGAGATGGCATTGGATGATTAGTGAGTCGGATATCGAAAAAGCCCAACATTCATGGGGTCAAGGAATAGTAGAGATAGCAGCAGACTATGATGCTGATTCAGACTATGTTCAAAGAGCTAAAGACCACATCAATACATTGTATGCTTATGATTTAGGTGCTGTTTTATTCAAGCCGACTCTCGCAGTAAAGCAACAATTTCGCCCGACATTTGAAGGTGCACTTTCATATTTTGTTGCCTCTAATAATGCATGTCCCGAAGACAAAGGTTTTGCCATAAAGGGCTGGACAAAGGTTCGATTTGAAAATGAAGGCATAGTGATAAATGGTTCAAACGCTTTGGCAATGGGCAACTATTTTTTCACATCACCTGAAGGAGAGGAAGTAAAGGCTGAATTTACATTTGGCTATGTTTTAGATTCGAATGGTAGATTACGTATTAACCTACATCATTCTTCAATGCCTGCCAGCATTTAGTAAAGTTATTTTACAATTGAAATATTCTGCCGGCATAGAATTTATTATTCAATAGATATGGCGGACTTCATGTCCAAAAATCAAGATGACGAGGAAGTTAAAGAATCAGACAAGATATCTGATTTCAAACCAAGTTCGCCTGCTATGAAGGATTGGAAAAATAAATATCTAGACAAAGAAGCAAAAGAACCTGTAGAGGATTACAAAGAAGATAAGAAAAAAATAACCGAAGATAATTGGGAAAAAGTATTAGCCTCTGATGAGACATTAAGCCCCAATCAATTTCATATAACAATGTGTAAAATTCTTATGGCTATGGCCTTTATAGGGGGTATTTTTGCTTTAATCGGATACATTCTTGCTCCTGAATCTTGTTCTTCGAATGAAGATACAATTTTCGAATCACTTGGGATTACTATATTTGTCCTCAGCGCTGTTGGAATCCCAATTAATATTATTATTTGGCTAATATCAAATTTCAACTCTGATGTTAATTCGGGTCAAATTTTTGTTTGGACCTTATTACATACCGGGGCCGTATTTCTATGTATGGTATTATTTGCTGAATATTTTACGCAAGATATGTTCTGTGGATGCTGGGGCTTCCCTGGAGAAGATTGTTCTTAATTTTGAGTATTAATTTTTGAATTATTTTGTTAATTCATAGCGTTCATATTTGTGAATACCTTTTCCCTGCTGCCATATTCTTCTAAACTCAAAGCGTATTAGCATTGATAATAATCTAGCAATTGTGTTGAATGTGAGAACGGTTGCAGTCCAAAAACCAGGCCAACCGATTGACTTGAAATTTAAGTCTTGTAGTACCTTTGCCATGGCTGGATTTTTTGTAAAAGAAAGAATCTTGCCACTTCCTATACTTTCTACTACTTTCGAAATTAATTCTTTTCCTACCCCTTTATTTCTATGCGAGGGATCGACTAAAACAGTGGAAATTTCTGTATGATTGCCCAACTTTTTAATTTCAGCATATCCAATAATTTCTCCATCTCGATGAAGCTTGACACAGTTTCCAGCGAGAAGTTTTGCCTCTTTCTTGTCATTCATTGGAGGACGAACTGCGAGTTCACGCGAAAGCATGAATTTCAACCATTTGACCTCCTCCATGTACAGAAGTCTATGTAGGTGCATAAAGTGATTATGCCGTCTTTTTCTTTGAATCTTTGATAGACCAATTCTTTCTTCTTAGTCCCTCGAGTGCAATACCAGTAAGACAACCCCAAATGATTGGNTTTTCAATCTCCATTACATAAACCACAGACATTGCTATTGCTGCTAAAATCCAATGATGAATCCACAACCCCTTCGCTCTGAGGTGAAATTTGGTATTTTCAGTAATGAACCTCACAAGAGCGAATGTGAAAATCAATGCCAGTGAGTACTGAGCAAATTCCATGTTTACACCTTATACTGGAGAATTACAAGAAGGACAAAATTTCCAATCCGGTTGAATTAAAGCATCACAATTTGGACATTTAGTTGATTGATTTGTAGCCCCCATGACAACAGAATCCTTGACAACAGAATCTCCTACTTGGCCGATCTGAACCATTGGCTTGTCATCTTTTTCCAAATGACTTTGCCGGACACGACCAGCCTCTGCGTAAAGTCCGGCTTTTTGGTACATTTCAGCCGCTCCTGCAAAGTCTCTAGCAAGTTCAAGGTTCTGTGCTTTTTGCGCCCACATTGATTTATCATCTTGCGATTGTGGTCTATTTTGCTGTACTTGTTGTTGAACCTGNTGTTGAACTGGCATTTGGCCTTGAGGTCGTTGCTGAATTGGTTGTTGAACTACTTGTTGAATNACGGGTTGGGTNACATAAGGCATCTGTTGCACAATCACAGTCTTCTTCTTACTACTGCCGACAGATAGTGCAATTAGACCAGAGATAATAGAGAAACAGCAACTACCAACGCCTATAAATGCGAAACCTAATCCATCATCCTCGTAATTATTCCTATCACATTCCTCCATTTCTGCAAGTGTCCAAGCATCATCCATACACTGATTATATTGCTCACTTGCAGTAGAAGAGTCATCAATTAATGCCATTAGGAAAAAAACTGCTAGACAAATACCGCTAATCCACCACCAAATTTTTGANGGACTTCCAGCACTTCCAATAGTATTACCATTGACAATAACTTGTGCCACAACGCGAGCAAGACCNACAAGCGTATTATTCTAACTCAAAATAGGCCATTGAATAATAAACTAAAATTTACTAGTTTGAATATGGAAGAAATTGAGCACTTGGAGGAAGAAGAAAAACCTCGACTAATTACTCAAATTATTCTTGTAGTAGTCGTTGTAATTATGGTAATGGTATTCTTCCTTGGAATGTGAGGTTTTGTCAATAAGGGNCTCTTCGCCTTAGCATGGACGAGCCGGAATGGTGGCCAAAAGGTATCGTAAAAGTACCATTTGATGCAGCATTAGACGGTGAAGTCATCACATCATTTGGNAGGTTGAATATTTGGAATACAAATTCTTGCTTAGACAAAGATTGGTGGAATAAACAACCTTCTGAAGGGAAAATATTGGGCGATTGGCCCGAAGTGAAGGTTTTGGAGATTATTCAATTTGATAGAAATGGTATTCTACTCAACCTCAATGGAACTCATATCGTTAGAATTTCTCCTTTTGAAGTTGGAGATGATGTNTCAAGAATGNNTAGACACGAACCATGGAAACAAGCNCTTAGTGAACAACCAGTATTGTTNCCGAGTATGATTTGGACAGTTTCTGGAAATGATCGAATTATTATCTATCCNTGTTCTATNTTACTAGGNAANCAAGAAAGTCANTCNATGAGATNTNGNATAAGNGAATCANTTGGNNNGATTCATAAAACCCTAGATCAATTTGCTACTCCTAATACGGAGAGAAGATGGAACGATAGAATGAATGATATCGAAGCGGCTTTGAAAACTAATACTCTTTGGCGTGCCCCTCATAGCAAATTCACCGTCGGCCTACCTCGACTAAATTTTGATATCGATTCAATTACTATAATCGAAGGCAAACCATNTCTTCTTCCTCAACCGAGAGCTTTATCTGAACACTTGTTATGTCAAAGCGACCGTTTACCAGGCCTTGCTAANTTAATGATGCTCGAACGTCAATGGGCAGAAGTTGAGAGTCATAATGAACAGAGNCGTCAACAATTTTTGCAATCATGGCTTGATAATGCGCCATCATCATATTCCAATTCTAAAGCACTCTCGACATTACGTGGAGGGCCATGGATTTGGCGTTACCATGCAACTTTGAATTTGCTGGCACAAGCGATAATNTACAGTGATGAAGAATTAGAAAAAAGTTCNAAAATCTGGCTNAGTGATGTTTCTAGNCTTCAAGCACATCTCGGAGTTCTTCGTTTTTGGAAGTCCGGTTTATGGGCAGGAGTTACAGGTTTAATTGTAGCATTCTTCTCATGGCAATTAGAAAGTTTATCNCCAACAATCTCAGCAATAATTGCAGNAGTTAGCCTATTTTTTGCTATCGGTTCCAATCAATTATACTGGTCTAAAGACCCTAAACCTTACTGATTAGCGTTGNTGCCTNATTCTNTTATCATAGAATTCTAGCCCATGGTCTCTAGCAATTTGCATTACGTAGAGCAAGAATTTCTCTTTTTCCGCTCTTTCGTCAGCTCCTCCTTGAACATCCCAATACAGATTTATCGAGACATCGACAGATGTCGCNGAGATATCGTTNACTCTGCACCATGATGAATCTTCATTCATTGTAGCAGCATTTTCTTGAATTGATTGAAGGATATCATCTCTAAAAGCCTCCACCTTATCAGGATCTGAATTGATATCGAAATGCACCATTGTTTGCCATCTACGCCANCGNCTTTTTCCATAATTTTCAACCGGCGTACTAACCAGATTGGCATTTGGAATAGTGATAATTGTATCAATTCCAGTTCTAATTAATGTGGTTCTAAGNTTGATTTCAACAACTTCTCCTTGAGAATTACCNACATCNACCCAATCGCCAACTTTGAATGGCCTATCGAGAAGAACNGTCAAGGCTCCAAAGAAGTTGGAAATTGTATCTTTAGCAGCCAATGCTAGAGCNAAACCAGAAATACCNANTCCAGCAATCAAAGAGGTTAATTTGAATCCAACGGCATCAGCAATAAAGATGGCACCAATGAAAATTATGAAGAATCGAAGTATACTTTCAACTGCGCTAATCAGCGTCTTATCTGCTCCATCAGTAACCCCGTCATCGTCNAGCATCTCTACTACATCTTGAACCACATCGACCAATCTAAATGCCCAGATAACAAGTGANAAAGCAATAATGAATTGGAAAATATTTGGCAGTACATTTTGCATTATTTCNGGCATTGAATAAGTTNCAGAACCNGATTGAATCGAATTGATTAATTGTAATGTAAGGAAATATGATAATGCGGCACCTGCGGCTGAACCCAATGCTTTGTCAGAATCTTTGACAGTTTTTCGCTTGATGTTATCAGAACGAATAATCTTCTTTAGAACACTTGGAGCAATTTGCATTATGATAAATCTAGTCACTATACCAGCAATTATTATCCCTGTGATTGCTAATACAGTTGTCTGATTAAAACCGAGACTTTCCGCAGTTTCTGTGGCTATATTACTCTCACTCATATTAACGCGACAACGTTCAANGAATATGATTTTTGTCTAACCANTTTTNTNAAATTACTTCAAAATAGACATTTTTGANNAATGACGGCTAAATCTTCAAAAGGTAACGCNTTGAACCANGAGCGATAAAATGTCNAATGCACCAACCCGTCCNATGAGGCCAAAAGCGGTTACTTCAATGTACCAAANTTCAGGAAGTNTACTCGAAGGCTCATCCCCAATGCCTTCACTATCGGTAGTTTCTCCTGGCCCGATGCCAGCAAATACCGTAGTTAATCCACTACAGAAATTTGCTCAATTAATTCTCTATGGAATTGCCATGGTTGCAATTTGGGGTGGAATTCTTGCAATCGCATTTGCAGATAATTCAACAAATCTCAACTTCTTGATTTTAGGAGTTGGAGGCTTGGTTTCTGCTGGAATGGCAATCGCCTTGGTTGAATGGCAACGAAAGAAAGGAGGAGATGAGTTACATAGCGTTCACGATTATTTAATCGGCATAGGGTTCTTCTTTTCCGCGGTTGGAGTTCTATGGGGATCTAGATGGTTAATTGGAGAAGCAGCCTCGAATTATAATTGGTTTTTGAATTCCGGTATTCCTTATTCAGACACAGATTGGTCACCTTCACCAGAGGCGATATATGTACAATTAGTAGCCTGCTTTATTTTGATTTTTGGCCAAGTAATGTACCTTAATAGATTGAAAGGTAAAGTAATATTTGGATGGTCTGTAACAACATTTACTCCTCTTGTATTAGCCATAATTGGATTTGGCCCTTGGATGAGATGGTCGAATGATATTGTATCTTGGGAATTAGGAGTTTCGATAATTTCCTTAACAGCAGTATCTATGTGGTTATCTCTGCGTTCAAATAGCGGAATAGTATTTGCTATAGCAGCGGTGACTAGCGGGATAATTCCAATTTTATACGAAATGCAGAACAATCCAGTTGACCAAACTGGAATGGGCGGAGCGCTTTCTTTAATCGTGTTCATCATAATAGTTCAAGGCTGGTTAGCAGCAGATCATCGTCTTAGACAGGACCTCATGCAATGGGTATCTATTTTCCTGGTTGGAGAAGTAATTATTGCAATGATTTTAGCTAGATCCGAAGAATTGAATTTAATTTTGGGCCCATTTAGGGCCGATGAATATGGAGATATATCCAATATTATCACACTTCAAGTAGTCCTATGGTTCACTGTATTTTTGGCATATTTGCCTGCAACACTAAAACGAAGAATACCATATATGCCAATTGGTTTAGCCGCCTCATTATTCATAATTACTCCACAAGCGAGTATCTTACCTTGGATAGTCACAGCAATCATGTTACCTTATCTTCTGATTATTTCCAAGGTCACTCGAAGATGGGTTGCAAATAGTACAATAATTGCAGCAGGTGCCTCTTTCTTTTTACAGAGTCATCTTAATTCAAATGGATTTTACTACGAATATTTAGACTCAATCCTAATTATTGCCTTATTGGTAACCAGTGAAATCGCCCGCTCTAAAGATAAAATCGATAACTTTGCCCACTTTGCATTACTTGGGACATTAGTCATTTCATCTCCAGTATTGCTAGGTAGTAATGCTTTGATTCCATGGACTATTGTAATTTACACTATAGTTACCTCATATCTAATGTTGAGCGAGGCTCAAGAAAATCAAGAAGAGAAATCAGCATTAGGTGCTAGTTCAGCATTATTTACCTCGATGTCTTTATCGGTTCTATTGTCTTTCTCTGGTCGACTTGAAGTACCACTACCAGATTCAATTTCTGATTCTTTAGCAGGATTTAATATCACTCTAGCAATAGTGGGAATAATTGTTTATCTAAGTATGATGAAGTTCAAAGAAACAGAACTAGATATTGGTTATTTGATAAACATGGGTAATTCCAATAGGAAGAAATTGGTTCCTGTTTTTGATCCAGCAACAGGAACTTGGGTAATACACAAAGAAGAAAAAGAGGTAATTGAAGAAATCAAAGGCTGGGGCACACTGAGTAGGATGAGTCTTTTAGGGCCACTACTTCTATTCAGTATATCGATTTCGTCAATCGATGTTGAAAGTATCGCTTTAGATATTCAGTGGATAGTTTTAATGATAATTCCAATTGGCATAATTGTCAAAGAAGTATTAGAAGAAAAAGAAGCCTCATCACTTGGAAGAATGATTGCCATTTGGCTGATGGTAATTGTAGCCTCACCGGTTTCTTTGAAATTAAATTATGCAGCTGTTGAGGTTGACCAATTAATCATCAATGGAGTAATATTTGATTTGATGTTACTAGCAGGTCCTTTGATTGTATCAGCCTCACTTGCCAAGAAAGGCCTCAATTCCGAAAGTTTGGATGAAAGTGCAGATAGAATTACCTTAATCGGTTTGCTTGCGTTAGGTCTGATAGATTCTAGTGGAGGAATTTTATTCATCACAATGTATCTTTTGGTATTTTATAGGGCTCTTAAGCATCGTCA
This sequence comes from Methanobacteriota archaeon, assembly GCA_002702945.1. Next base: position 8,012 of record PADF01000034.1, on the reverse strand, counting down.
AAATTTATTATTATCTTTAGCACCGATTGCCATTATATTATTCCAAGATAGATTTGCTTGGGATAGTTCGATGATTTACTCATTACTTCAATTAATTGACGTTACATCTTATGACCCAAGTGAAGTAACGGTCCTTGGAATAACCAGACTATCATGCTTGATTATGGCTTCATCAGCCTTAATCATCCTTGGTAAAGGTGTTGTTGAGGGTAGAATGGGGCTGGATGATGGAGTGGCTGAAACACCGTTGGCATTACCCGCCATTTGGTTAGCATTAGGTCTTGCAGGAATACTTACAGAAATTGGTTGGTTATTCGTAATTTTAACTCTACTTTTGTCAACTTATTCATGGTTATCTGGTAGAATTGAACTCATTCCTTGGGCACCAGTTTTCATGTTCATCTCTTTGTTGGTAGGATTCGCAAGTAGTTCTGTATTCGAGAATTTTACTGATGAGGAAATATTCTCCAATAGCATCCTAATCACAGGAATATTCACTTTAATGCTTAATCAATCATCCAGAAGTGGATTACTATATCGTTGGGCAAAGGATGCTAATGAACAATCTAGGCCCGATCAAATGTATGATATTACATCTATTGAAGGAAGGGAGCAATTAACCTCACTGAGTAGGATGGTTGCGATTGCTTGTCTAATTCTATCATGGGATGCAATATTTGGAATTGGCACCCTCTTTGGAGCCATTTGGATAACTAGAGAGGTATTTGTCGATGGTGGAAAGAATGGAATATTAGTATTGCCAGTTCTGCATGTTTTCGCAATTTGTAATTTTATTGCACAATTGGATGTAATGTCTAGCTCCAACATCGATAAGGTTGCAGGAACAATACTAATGGCAAATGGTATTTTCATGACCTATCTTGCGACAAAAACTGAGGTTGTTTGGGAATGGTCTGCATTTGACTGGGAAGATGAAGCAGAATATTTCTCATGGATAGACAGAGTTGGAATTTCTGCAATAGCATATGTATTATCTGGAATCACTATGATTTTGATGAGCAATGATATATGGCCAGTTCTTTGGGCACTTTGGGCGGTTTATCTAATCGGAATTGCTATTCAAGGATTTAGAGACGAGACTGAAACTCCTTGGCGAAGAGGCTTTGGTTCATTTGGTTCCTTGTTATCTCTATTCATACTTTCACTTACCATTGAAACTGAATTATTCCGCTACATGATATGGATGTTGATTGGAATAGTAGCATTTGGATTTGGTCTCCTTTACATGAATAGAATGGGCGAAGAAAGTTCTCTATACCAGGGTGAAGAAAGTGGTATCCAAAATGCTATAATCCCGCCAATTCAAACGCTACCGGAAACTAATATTCAACCAATACAAGAAGAGAATCAAAAAGCAGAAAGTCTCGCTAAAGAGATAGAACAGTCAGAAGTTGATTTGTCAGGAATAAAAGCAGATCAGGAATTTGACCAAGAACTTGACAAAGCTATGCAAGAAATTGAGTCTAGGTCGGAAGAGAAATTGGAGAAGGCGACACCCACTCCTGTTAAACAGACTAAGACTTTAGAAAAAGCGAAACCGATTGAACAAAAACCAGTGCCTTCGGCGGCTATTAGTCAAACTGCATTCGATGTACAACTAGACCCTCAAGTACTTTCAATAATTAAACAAAGAATTGCTGCTACACCGCACGTAGGCTATCGGCCAGTTGTTCAGGTAATGAAAAATGGTAATGTGAACCTAACTTTCTTGAAACTCTAATTGGGTAGGTTGAAATTGGATAACTAGAATCATTAGATATGGGCAGAGTGTTGCGTAATGACCACTTGCCCTTTGCGATGCCTTCAAGCAAGCACGCATTAAGTCAAGAGTGGCGCATTCTAACCTTTATGCACTGGGAAGTCAGTATTGAAAAACTAAGCCCACATATTCCAAAAGGTCTGGAAATAGATCTTTTCGACGGCAAGGCATATGTCGGAACTATTCCATTTTTGATGAAAAATGTTAGACCAAGATTATTACCAGCGGTACCCGGTGTCTCTACATTTCCAGAATTCAATATTAGAACATATGTTAAGAAGAACGGGAAACCTGGCATTTTATTTTTGACTTTAGATGCACAAAGTCGCATCACATGTTATCATGCGCCAAGAAAATATGGTTTACCTTATCGATATGCTAAATGTAAGATAAGTGATGAAGGAGAAGTCTACAACTGGAAATCTAGACGAATTAGTGATGGAGCAGTACTTTCAGGACATTCAAGGAGTAAGGGAGATTTGATGGAGGCGAGAAAAGATTCTTTGGAAGAATTCTTATTCGAAAGATATTGTTTGTATACCAATCATAATGATAAGATTCACATGGCATATACTCAACACAATCCTTGGCAATTCAGGCTCGGTGAAGTAGTAATTTCTGATAATTCATTAACACAATCATATGATTTGGGAATCGACGTACTAAACCCAGATTACGTGCATATGTCTNATGGTGTCCATGTTCACACATGGCCAATAGAGGTTGTTGAGGGATAATTATGCAAGATAGAGACATCCTTCTTCTCGACGGTGANTGTGGTTTGTGTAATAAATTGGCNATTTTTNTNGACAAGAGATTAGCNAAAGGACAGGATATCGGTTATCGAGCAATATTATCCGAAGAAGGTCAAGAATTAGTTTCGAAGTTACCCAAAAAACAACAGGATGCTGATTCGGTTTATCTGTTAAGAAACGGGAAATCCTATATCCGCTCAGCAGCAGGAATTCGTTGTCTTCTTTACATGAAATGGTATTACAGGATGTGGTTTCCTTTGCTTTGGTTAATCCCATTTCCTCTTCGAGATATTGGGTATAAGATAATTGCAAAATACCGGCATAAAATTTTCAAAAAGCCANAAACTTGTTTGTTTAGAATCGATTAACGCAAATTTTGCATAAGATTATTTGCGCGACGCCTTCAAGAACTCAAAGCATCTCGCGTGAATGTTAGCATGTCCTCAAAACGCTCATCCCCTGNAGTTGCNTTGAATACTAAACCTTCTTTTGGATTCATAATTTGTCTTCCATTACTTCTTTCATTGGTGTCCCCAATTGTTGTGACAGCNAATGCTCAAGACGAGCCTGCNGGAATNNCTCCNACCGATATTTGGTCTGATGATTATGCCAATGAAATATTCCCTTGGGCACCGGCTTCAGACCGNGACAGACAATTCAAAGAATACCACACCTATGAGACAATGAAAACATTGATGATGGAATTAGAACAAGACAATCCAGAAATTTTCGAATATCATGAAGGAATGCTTGGTGGCACAAATGCACGTGGTGAAGAGGTTACTGCAGATACTTACGAAGGATGGTANTACGGNCATTCCTCGCCTTGGATGAAAATCACCGGNGATGTTCAGGGTGGAGAATTCAATGAGTTCGTTGGNGATAATGGCAATTATGCAGACCGACACGATGTAATGATTGTTGGAAATCACCATGCAAGAGAATGGATGTCTTACNNAGTNGNANTNATGCAANTNGAAGTNATTGCNTTNTCNTANGANAATATTGGCTATGATAATGATGGAGATGGATTAATCGATGAAGATCCATGGGGCGATGCAAATAATGACGGTATTCTTGATGATGATGGAGATTGCCTAAGCCTTGCTTCNGANTATCAAGANTCTAACGGAGATGGCAACCCATGTGGNCCAGGTGACTTAGGNGTNGATGAAGACTATTCTGAACAGTTTATCACCGACCTTGTTAATTCNCGNGAAATTTATCTTATTCCAATGCTAAATGTTGATGGAAATATCTACGACAGAGAAGTATTCTGCCCTGCTCCGGCTTGGGAATCCTGTCCTAGCGGGGGATGGAGAAAGAACCTTAGAAACAATGGCCCAGAACTGCTACCTGACCCTAATGAACAGGTTGACGAAGATTGTGATGGAGTTGATTTGAATAGAAATTACCAGTATGAATGGGGATGGCCACTCGGTGCAACAGTACCTTTGGTTCCTGGAACCTGTACTCCTGCTGAAGATGAACAGGCTGGTATTACCAATAACGATGTCTATACTGGACCTTATGATACACGGGATAACGATGGTGATGGCTTAATCAATGAAGATAACGTTGATGGCGAAGATGACGATAATGATGGCCAACTCGATGAAGATTGGGCTGGAGGAAACTCTGAACCTGAGACTAAATTCATTCAAGACATGACCGAAATGAACGATGACACTGGGGATGGAGCGAGTGAATTCAAAGCGACTCTAACTCATCACTCTTACTCAGAGTTAATCCTCTATCCGTGGGGCCACTGCACAGGATGTGAAACCACAGATCACGACCAATTGGTATACCATGGTGATTTGCTTGCTCAAATGACCGATTATACAAATATGCAATCCTCTGATTTATACCCAACAACTGGTGACTTCTGTGACTGGCATTATGGAGTTCACGGTTCGTATTGTTATACCTCGGAAATCGGAACAGCCTTCCATCAGCACGAAGATGANATCGACCATATTGCTGTTAGAAATCTTGGCACTGGATTTTATATCGCTGAGATTTCAGATAATCCAAGAGAGCGTGCAGACTTAGGAATTGCTAATATTTCTCAAAATCAGTTCATACAAATGCCAGAAATGGTTAATGTTCCAAGTAAAGGAAATATTCCTGTTGACATGTGTTTGGCAAATGGATTCTCATATTCTCTTGAATCTTCAGTGTCTCATGTAATGTATAGAACAGTCAAACCGAGCCGTACTCAAAGTGATTATGGACCGAAGGAATGGTCTACAACNGCTTGGTCAATGGCACCATTTGAAGATACCAGTTCAACCTGTACCTTGCTAAATGGCGAAAATGGAACTGTAATACGATCAAATTTACCGATTCCAGATACTATTTCTGGAGAGGTTCACTACAAAGCAATGTTAGGNACATTAGGTGGAGGNGATCTATATCTCTATCCAGCCAGTGGNGATTATTATGTNTTAGAAATTGATTATCGTGCTGATTATGGAACCTTTGGTGGTGCNCTATTCATGTTCTTGGTTGTAGCTGGATTTGTTTGGGGCGGATTAGCAATTTGTTTGCGAATGATGCTGACAGATGAAGNAGAAAAAGAATTCNTGGANGCNTTAATCGAGGAGGACGGCTCTTAGCCGTGAGGTGATTGTATGGGACAATCAGACCAATTCAATGGCCGTCTAGGTCTTATTTTCGCATCTATCGGTGCAGCGATAGGGACAGGAAATATTTGGCGATTTCCAAGAATGGTTGGTGCTAATGGTGGCGGGACATTCCTAATTCCATGGCTCTTTTTCCTATTCGTTTGGTCGATTCCTTTNGTCATTGCAGAATTTGCCATGGGTAAGAGAAGCCGTACTGGTACNATTGGAACNTTCAGAATNTTCGCTGGTAAAAAATTCGCTTGGATGGGTCTNTGGACCGCTTGGATTTCTACTGCTATTGGATTTTATTACGCCATNGTTGCAGGTTGGACAATCAAGTATTTCCAACTTGGAATAACAGGCGGACTTACCAAAGATGGCGTAGATACAACNGAAGTTTGGAATGCNTTCCTACAATCTCCAGGACAAGTTATNTTTTTCCAATTCATAGTTATTGCTTTGACACTCGCTGCAATTTGGAAGGGTGCTAAAGCAATTGAAAAAGTAAACATGATNCTAATGATTTCTCTATTCGTATTNCTATTCATGTCNCTTGGTTTATCACTTTGGATGGACTTTTCCGATGGTACATTAGATGGTGCAATGTTCATGTTTACTGTTGACCCTGAGATGTTATGGGAGCCGGAAATTTGGATAAATGGACTTTCACAATCGGCGTGGTCATGTTCAGCAGGTATGGGTATGGCGATTACTTATGCGGTTTACATGCGTAAGGATGAGGACACAGTTCTCAATGCATTTACAATGGGACTTGCCAANAATAGTATCTCAGTAATTGCTGGTCTTGCTGTATTAAGTGCAATTTTCGCAGTTAGTAGCGACCCACTTGCAACAGTTACCGGTGGTTCTTCAGCAATTACTTTCCTTGCTTTACCAGAGGTATTTGCCCAAGCACCAGGAGGTGCAATTGGACCATTCATTATGATGACTGGGTTCTTCCTTGCTCTGTCCTTTGCTGCTTTAACCTCAATGATTTCAACAGTCGAACTTTGTGTNAGAAATTTCGTTGACCACGGGTATAATCGTGAAANGTCAGTTGCGATTACAGGCGCAGCAATATTCCTTTTCGGATTGCCATCTGCATTTTTGTGGATTAAGTTAGATAGTGCAGGAGTTGCGTTCCCTGAATTTTTGGAAGTTCAAGACCACATATGGGGATATGGATTGATGTTCTCAGGATTATTNATCGCTTTCTCAATTTGGAAATATGGCTATGTTAGATGGAAAGCACAAGTTGCTGCTGGCGAAGCACCTGGTGGCTTTAGAGGATATCTTGGAGTAGGTGTATCTGCATTTAGAGATGATTTCATCAATACAGGAGACAATGATATCGTTGTTGGTCGATGGTGGGATATTCTGCTTTACATAGCGTTCCCAATATTATTTGCNATCCTAATGTTATCTTACTTCGGAGATATGATCGCAAATACAGAAGATGTTTGGAATCCTGCAAATCCAAAAGGTCTNGGAATTATCCTAATGTTCTGGGGCGTAGTTGCAGCATTGTTTATTTTCCTCAACAAATACTTGATTCAAAGACCTATTTATCGAAACATCCCAGATGGAGCAGAAGTGGACATCTCTACTTTACCTGGTGGAGATGATGAACTGATTGGAGCAGTTGGAGAAGTGATTCCTGGGTTTGAACACTTGACTCCCGAAGCATCTTTAGAGGCTACGATAGAAGCTGAATTNGCTTGAAGGAGAGATTGAGGTGTCAGACCTCGTTAGAACCTTGATTATCGGCCTAGTTACTTCGGTAATTTTACTGNTATTGGTCTGGATTTTTTGGAAAATTTACGACCGTCCAAGTAAAAGACAGTTAGAAGTCGAACAAGAACGANAAGAGAAATCTAAGGAAATTAGAATGTGGCGTTCTGTTGAGGCTCAAATGGCACAAGAGGAAGCAGAAGCAGAAGCATTGGCACTNATTGAAAGGAAAAAAGCCGAACAGCGGGCAAGAGCAATACCTCCACCTACTGGAGTTGTAACCAATGCTTTTGCCAAACTGGATGCACCNACAGGCGGCGAACAGTTCAATGAGCNATTCAAACCGAAACAAGAATTAGAACAAATTCAGGTTGAGGATTTGATTGAAGAGGCAGAGCAAGATGATAGCGACGTACTACTTGCTCCAGAATTGGTTGAGGTAAGACAAGATCTAGGCGAGGATGCAGAACATTTACTCGAACTTTTAGAACAAGAAGATGAAGTTGAGCAAGAGGAAATTGAGCTAGAAGTAGTTGAAAGCGAGACTTTAGAGCAAATTAATCAAGTCATAGAAAATGAAGATGAAAAATCGATAGCAGATGATAAAGTCGAATGGGATTCTAAATCAGAAAAAGATGAAGATGACCCTTGGCGTGTTGGTTGGTAAATAGTTCTCAAAACTCTAACACTAGCGAAGGAGTCATGAACAATCACCTTGTGGATTTACTCATGGTGCAACGCCCACGCGGAACTAGAGACTTCACCCCACAGGTGATGAATCGCCGTTTAGCGTTTGAGCAATTNCTTGAAAAAACCGCTAGACGTAGCGGCTTTAACAGAGTTCAAACTCCTGTTTTCGAGTCGCTTGAACTATTCACTGCTAAGTCAGGTCAAGGCGTAATTTCTCAATTATACGCCTTTGAGGACAAAGGTGCAAGACCACTCACTCTACGACCAGAACTGACAGCACCAGTAATGCGTATGATCGCTGAAGAGATGCGTAATGATACCAAGCCTCTACGATTGTCTTACTTTGGACAATGTTATCGCCATGAGGAATTCAAGAAAGGGCGCTATCGAGAGTTTTTCCAATACGGTGTCGAACTGGTTGGAGCA
>PADF01000033.1 GCA_002702945.1 Methanobacteriota archaeon | reverse complement strand
TCAGATGAAGATGGTGCTAAGGCTAAGCCAAAGGCTAAGGCTAAGGCTAAGGCTAAGCCAAAGTCAAAAGCAAAGGCAGATAAATAGTAGTGTTTCTAATGAATCTCCTACATAATCGCTGGATTACTTGCCTTATGGCTATTTTTTTAACAGTAACAAGTTTTTACTTAACCATATTTTATCAAGAGAATAAATTTATTTTTATCTTTCTTATCATTCTTTCAATTGTTTTATTGTTTAATTCTTATTTAGAATCCTTAGTTGCATTAACTTTCATCGCACCTCATAACAGGAAAAAGAGTTTAACTGGTGAAAACTGGAATAGTGGAACATTAGTTCACGACGGTCCAGATATCTTTTACGTGTCGAATTTTAGTGATAGAAAAGCACCTTTGGCAATTATCATTCATGGATGGAGGAGTGGATCTTCTTCGATGCTTGGTAGGGCAGAAGTTTTTCTCAGAAAAGGGTATCATGTTTTGATTATGGAATTACCTGGCCATGGAAGTGCTCAGGGAGTAAGTAAATGGAATGCAGGTGTCGCAACTAGAAATTTCATGTATTTATTTGATAATTTGCATAAAGTATGTGATTTGGATAAGATCTCTGATATTTATTTTCATGGTCATAGCATGGGTGCGTTTGTTTTACTTAGATACTCTAGGGAGTCGGAAAAATTAAGAAATTCCAAATATATTCGAGGTTATATTTTAGAATCTCCAATGACTTGTTATTCTGAGATTTTTAAGGAATCCTGTCAAAGATTATTTGTACCTAAGTTCTTGATTAATAGTTTTTGGAATCGTTTAAGTTTTCATTTTAATTATCTAAATAAGGGATTCCCACCAATCATTAATATTGAAGAGGTAGATGTACCAATTTGGGGAATACCAGATAGACCTACATTAGTCGTACAAGCTGGTAATGATGAAAGATTGGGACAAGTCCATTATGATCAGTTAATTGAATCCTTTACCAATAAAGTATTACTCACAAATATTGTTATTGAAGATCTATCTCATGCTGGGGCTAGGGAAAATAAAGGGCGAGACGAAGTTATAGAACAATGGCTTGAAAAAATGAAATAATCATTCTTCTTCATTATTGTCTGCTTGAACTCTTGCTAATTCTCTCATATCGTCTACTTCATCAAGTTCGTCAACAATTTCTTCACCAAGTAGAGTTTCTAGAACATCTTCCATAGTAACAATTCCAGAAGTCCCTCCAAATTCATCCACAACAACGGCAACTTGTTGCCTCTGTGTCAAGAACATATCTAGTGCATTATCAACTGAACTTGTACCTTTGATAGACTTTACAGGCTTTTTGAAATCAGATATTTTCCTATCCCACTCATCTCTACTCGCCGCCATTAATAATTCTGAACGAATCACAATTCCTGAAACATCATCAATACTTTCTCCATAGACTGGTATTCTTGAGAATCTTATAACTGTATTTTCATCTAGAATTGTCTTAATGGTCGAATCCTCTTGGAATGAGGTAACTACAACTCTTGGAGTCATGACCTCCTCAACATTAATCTCTCTTAGCCTTAGTAGGTTGTGTATGACTGTTTCTTCATCTTCTTCAAGAATACCTTCTTCTTCACCCAAATCTGCTAATGCAGCAACATCATCTCTAGTTACTAGTGATTGAGACCCTTTGGGTAAGATCGCTTTTAACCATTGAATCGGTGCGATTATTATAACAAGTGCAGATGTCATAAATGAAAGAATATGACCAGAAACAGGAGCCAATTGTTTCCAATAAGCAGTACCTAAAGTCTTAGGTATTATTTCAGATAAGAAAAGAACAGCTAAAGTTAAAATTACTGATGCAAAAGTTAGTGCTTCCTCACCGTATAAAATTTGAACTTGTGAACCGACTCCTGCAGCACCCATAGTATGAGCAATGGTGTTTAAAGTCAAAATAGCAGTTAATGGCCTTACAGCATCATCATCTTTCAGCTTAGTCCACATTTTTGCAATTTTCGATTTATCTTTTTGCATTACTGCAATGTGGGTGTGAGGCATCGATAGCACTACGGCTTCCAAGATAGAACAAATAAAAGACACACCAAGAGCCAGTGTAGCATAGAATATCAGTAATGTATAGTCCATATTTAGTCGACGGCTCCTAGCCGGGCTGTTTTATCGTAAAGCAAGTAGTTATTCAAAATGACGCATTAAAATAGATATTTTTAATTTTACAGGGGTGAAACTCAAGAAGCGATTGGCTTTGGGGTAAAATAGAGGGATGTTCTTGCCAAGTGATAAATCAGAAAATGTACTGATTTGTGTAGCGTGGCCATATGCTAATGGTCCACTTCACCTTGGCCATGTTGCTGGATGTTACCTGCCTCCTGACATACAAGCAAGATATGAAAGGGCTCTAGGAAATAAGGTCCTAATGGTTTCTGGATCAGATGAACACGGCACTCCCATTACAGTAACCGCTGAACAAGAAGGAGTCAGCCCTCAAGATATTGTTGATAAATTCCATGCAATTAATTCTAATGCGCTTATTAAACTTGGATGTTCATGGGAGCCTAATGTCGATCCAAGAGGTATAGAATTTGGAGGTTCCTTGTTTAACAGGACTTCAGATGACAGACATAAAAAGATAGTTAGATCTAATTTTAGTAAATTAATGGAGGCTGGTCTATTTGAGAGAAAAACAATGAAACAGTATTATGAAGTTTCAAGTGATGGTTCTGGTAGATTCCTTCCTGATAGGTATGTTGAAGGAACATGTCCATCATGCTCTGCAGAAGATGCTAGAGGCGACCAATGTGATGTATGTGGTGCAACTTATGAATCGATTGAACTTATTAATCCAAAATCAAAGATGAACCCTGATGCAGCAATTGAAGTTAGAGATACTGACCATCTATTTTATCGACTAGATTTATTTCAAAATGCCTTAGAAAAGCATGCAGATTCGCGTCAAAATGTATGGAAATCAAATGTCAAAGCAATGACAAAGCAGTGGTTGGATATGGGCTTAAGACCAAGAGCTGTCACTAGGGACTTGAATTGGGGAATTACACTTCCTATGGATGATGCTGATTGGGATGGTAAGTGCGTATATGTTTGGTTTGAAGCAGTTCAAGGATACTCAACCTGTGCCCAAATATGGGCTAGTGAATTTGCTTCGAACAACAATCATCCGAAAGGAGAAGAAGCTTGGAAAGATTGGTGGTGTATTGGACAAAATGGTGAACAACCTAGGCATCTTTATTTCTTAGGTAAGGACAATATACCTTTCCACACTGTTATTTGGCCTGCACTCATTTTAGGCCTTAACCATGCAGCTAACGGTAAAACTTCAGAAGATGAAGTACAATTACCTACGAATGGTGATTTGGCATTGGAAACCAATGTCCCTGCAATGGAATATTTGATGTTATCAGGAGGGCAATTTTCGAAATCAAGAAAACATGCTGTTTGGCTACCATCATTTTTAGAAAAATTCGACCCTGATACTCTAAGATATTATCTTTCAATAAATATGCCTGAAAATCATGATACAGATTTTAACTGGCCAGATTTCGTTGAGAAAATAAATAGTGAGTTAATAGCTGCTTATGGAAATTTTGTTCATCGAGTATTGACATTAGGTGCTAGATTAGAAGATAACCCTAAATCACCTTTAAGTCAATTTGAAGATTTGAAATTGACCTCTGAGTACCAGAATAAACTCGAAGATTTACACAATTCAATTTCTAACTCATTAAATAAACATCGATACAAGGAAGCGTTGAGATTCGTTATTAATGCAGCGCAATTGGGTAATCAGATGTTACAAAATGCCACGCCATGGAAGTATCTTTCATCGGAGTCAGATACTGGAAATAGCAATTACGATATTGAGAGAAGTAATTCTCTAGCCATGCTTTCTTTCGGTTGGAGAATTGCTAGATTCATCTCTATCACTTCACAACCATTTCTTCCATTCAGTGCATCCAGACTTTGGGAGTCATTGGGTCAAGAAGGCGATGTAAGTTTAGTTAATTGGGATTCAGCAATTGATTGGAATGTTGAAATGACATGGAATGAAAGTAAACCCGAACCTTTGTTTAAGAAACTTGATTTGGAAGAGATATTATCTTCTGAACAATCATTGGTTGACAATGCTCATGATGAAGTACAATCAGGACACACTGTTAAGGGTAGCAAAAAGAAGAAAAAAGGAGATAAAAAAATGAATGAAGCACCAGAAGGTATCGAATATCTTGATTTTGATACATTTATGAAAGTTGATCTTAGAGTTGGTAAGATTATTAATGTTGAAGATCATCCCAATGCCGATAAATTATATGTTGTAAATTTGGATGATGGTACTCCAGATGGCAGGACTATTTGCGCTGGAATTAAAAAATACTACAGTATTGAAGAATTGACGGGTAAATCTGTTGTATTCGTATCTAATCTCAAACCACGTCCGTTAAGAGGTATAACATCTGAAGGAATGATGCTTGCTGCAGATGACGGCGAAGATAATGTGAAATTGATTACAGTTGATGGCGAAATAAATACAGGTTCGAGAGTCAGATAATCTAATTTAATCTAGATCGCACAACATTCAGTGAATCTTTAGATAATAATCTTGATTTCTCGAGTAGTTGTGCGGATTTAACTCCTAAATCACCAATCATTTCTTCAGGTAGTGAACCTAGATTAATGTCAACATTGAAAAGTGCACCTTTTGCTGCGGCACTTGCTAAAAGTGAAGCAACACCGACGTCAGATACGGCGTTTGCATTACCCTTATTCGCTAATTCCGGTAGAACTTCTAATAATTCATAAGCTAGTTCAGCAGTTTCAAATGGCACCAAAGCAGCTTTCAAAGTAGCATTTCTTATTGCGTTTCTTCTCGACTGAATTTCTTCTTCATTCGATTTTGGTAATTTGAAAGATTCCATCACTAAATCAAAAGAATCACTGTCATCCTTAGCCAGTTTTCCTGCTTGTGAGAATATTTTTATTGCGATTGATTGAGCTTTTTCTGCACATACCCAACCCTCTTTCCACTTCTCTTTGCCAATTGTCAAATCAGCAACCATGCATGTTAGTGCAGCAGCCTGACCTAATGCGACTGCACTTGCAGTTCCACCACCGGGAGTGGGAGAGGAAGATGCTAAAGCAGATTGAAAGTCCCTCAAACTCATTTCCATCCAGTCCATTTATTCATCACTCCTCAAAGCCCATTCGATAATCCTATTTTTTGGCTCGAATTTATCTAAATAATCCAAACCTAATCCTTGAATTGCGAAAATCACTAATTCATTTTCATCTGAATCTTCTTTGTCGCTGAACCATCTGCCAGCATCAGTCATTACCTTCAATGGAACTAAACCAACAATTTCACTCCCAAGTAAACTCTTGCCATGATCTTCAGCAATCACTTTGCAAGCTTCAAAAGCAATGTGTAAGGGGCAAGAATTAATGTCCAAAATGTTCATCGATACTTGACTTATATTATTAGATTCTAATGTCACTCCCATTCCTTGCACTTTGTTAAGCATCCCTGGAATTCTAGTTTTCTTACCATTTCTTTTAATTAAACGACCTGAACTTCGGACAGTTGAACCGATTATCTTTGAAATGGTTGCATCTGTTTCGTCTACATTTACGTTGTATGCGATTAAAATATCTCTAGAACCAATTGTAATCCCCCCGGACTTTGCTACCTTTTCGTTCCATTCTCGTGGTCCATAATCTGGAAATCGTGTAGTATTAGAGTGTGATGTTTCACCTTCTTCTAATCTATTTCTAAACCCTTCATACTCCTCCTTTCTTAAAGAGGATAATAAGAATCTATCATCATGAGTTGCAGAATATCCATAGAGAAAAGTAGGTACTGAAAAATCCAATGCAATACGCTCTGCTAATACTTTTGCATATTTTGAACATTCCTCCATGGTCACTCCTTCGAGTGGTATAAATGGACAAACATCTACTACTCCTAATCTCGGATGTTCACCGGAATGAGTCTGCATATCTATGTTGATAATTGCAGACTCAATGAGCTTGTAAGCAGCCTCTTGTACAGAATTTGGTTCTCCTGCAATTGTAATCACAGTTCGGTTATAGTCTGCATCCGGTTCTACTCCTAAAACCGAACAACCATCGATGCCTCTTGCCGCAGAAACTATTTTTTCGATTTTACTTAAATCGCGACCTTCCGATATATTTGGTACACATTCAATAATGGCTGCCATTATTTACTCGTTATGAAGGAGGACTTTGAAGTTAAGTATTGAAATCAACTATACAGAGCTTCTGGGTTACCCTCAGAACCGGATCTAGATTTCTTGATGTTAATTCTTTTTATCGATTCAATGAAGTCTTTGTGAGTGATTGACGAACGTCCTTCTCTAATAGCAATCATTCCCGCTTCAACACAGGTGGCTTTTAGTTCAGCTCCTGAAAATCCAATTGTCTTTTCTACAATTTGATTAATTTGTATTCTCTTAGTAGACATCTTTGAAATATGCAACTCTATAATCGCTTTTCTACCACCCTCATCAGGAATAGGGATTTCAATAATCCTATCAAATCTACCTGGTCTCAAAAGCGCATCATCGAGAATATCTGGCCTATTAGTGGCAGCAATTATTTTCACATCTTCAAGAGCATCGAAACCGTCTAGCTCTGCTAATAATTGCATCAACGTTCTTTGCACTTCACGATCTCCGCTAGTTGAACCATCAAGACGCTTCGCTCCTATAGCATCAATTTCATCAAGGAATATTATAGATGGTGATTTTTCCTTAGCTAGAGAAAACAACTCTCTGACCATTCTACCACCCTCTCCAATATACTTTTGTGCTAACTCACTTCCAACCATACGAATAAATGTAGCATCAGTTTGATTAGCTACAGCCTTTGCAAGAAGTGTTTTTCCACAGCCCGGAGGTCCAACAAGTAAAATCCCCTTGGGAGGTTTAATACCTACTTTGTGAAATAGTTCAGGGGAGGTTAGTGGCAATTCTATTGCTTCCCTAACCGATGTTACTTGCTCTTCAAGCCCTGCTACTGAATCATAGGTAACATCAGGTTTATCAGTCATTTCAGCTCCACTGACCATTGGATCCCATGCATCATGTAGAACTTCAATAACAGCAAGAGTATCTTGATTTAATGCAACACGGACTCCTGGCTTAAGAACATCAGGAGAAAGTCTTTGGTTAAGAGATACTTGGAATACAGTTCCATTTGAAGAACGAACAATGCCTCTTTCAAAATCTAGTACATCTTCTAAATGACCTATAATTAAGGGTGGATTTTTCAGCGATCGAACTTCTTCATCAAGGCGGTTTGCACGCTTTTTCAAAGATCTAATCTCAGATTCTAAGTGAGCTCTTTCATTAATTAGAGTTTGAGCCTCATCATGCAGATCTTTGTAATCTTGCTCAAGTTTTTTTAGTTCTTCATCTGATGATTTACTAACTTCCGAAATGTTTGACTCCACATCAGTACTCATGCCAATCATCACTACCAATTGCCGATGATGTATTAAGTCATCCTATTAATCCCAATGTTCATGTCTCTTCTACTCAACCGTCTACATGGCGATAGTATGGCGGATTGTGAATTGTGTGGAGCAATGAAGGTCGGTGTTAGGCAAGTTCCAATGGGTAAAACCGTTGTTTCGGCTTGTTCTCGGTGTGTTGAGAAATTGGGACTTGCACCAAAACAAGTTGCTCCAGGGCTTAATATAGCAAATAAAATGAATAGTTCATCAACATATTCCTCCAAACGAAGAGGAAAAAATATCATGTTGAAGGGAGAGAAAGAACTTTCAGAAGATTTCGCAAGTATAATTTCACAAGCAAGAAAAAAGAAAGGTTGGAATCAAGCAACTTTGGGCAAGAGAATGGCGGAAACTGTTAACGTGATTAAGTCGGCTGAAAACGGCAAGCATCCCACAGACAGTGTAATTAAAAAATTTGAACGAGTCTTAGGAATAAAACTGATGGTTGAAAGTAAACCCGAAGAAACCAGCAGGGTATTCAAGGATGATTCTAGGGGTTTAACGCTAGGTGATTTTTTCAATCAAAATGGTGAGTAGATGCATGATATTAGAGTACATGCGATTTGGTTGGCACAAGATGACCCGAAGAAAAATACCGCTGTTTTAGCCTCTAAAAGAGGAGATTTGAAACTTCATAAGAATATGAAAAATCTTCCAAAAAAAGGAATTATTTTAGAACCATTATGTGGCAAAGTATTGGGTCCAGAAGACCATGAACTTCTAACGATCAGAAATGGTTCATTAGTTGGTTTAGATTGTAGTTGGGCACAAATCGAATCTAGTGTTGACAGTGTGATGAAAAAAACACGCTTAACCCCTCGAATGCTACCATTACTTTTAGCAGCAAATCCAGTCAATTGGGGGAAGCCTGGTAAATTGACAACCGCAGAAGCATTATCTGCAGCACTATATCTTATTGGTAGGGAAGAACAATCAAGAAATGTATTGGGTGCTTTTAGGTGGGGTGAACGTTTTTTTGAATTAAACCAAGAGCCGCTTGATGCTTATTCACTTGCTAAATCTAGCAGTGAATTGGTTGATTTGCAGTTTGAATTCTTTGATTTAGATCATTTGAGGTGATTATATTACCAATAATATAAAGATTCCAATTTCTAGATGGAATGGATTTAAAACTATAATTTCATCAGATGAATTAGCTAGAGAATCATTGTTAATTCTGAACTATAATGGCGAGGTTTTGACGAGATTACTAGGTACTCCAGACGACGGACATGAGTTATTTTTAGGCCATCTCATATCAGAGGGATACACTAAACTATCTGATTTTAATTATTTAGAAAAATTTGAATCTAATATTGATGAATTAGGTGTACATGAATTAATTTTGGAAGGACCCAAAATAAAGGATGAAATGTTTGATTCAAAACGAATCATAAAATCCTCTTGTGGGGCTTGTGATGCAGATGGGCTTGAAGAATTAATTCATGACTTACCAATTTTAGAAAAAGATTTGCGCGAAATTGATTTCAATAATCTGAATATGTCTTTAGATTTAATGAAGTCAGAACAGAAAGGTTTCAAGTCAACTGGAGGGATGCATGCAGCAGGATTAATCGATTATGATTATAACTTATTACAGGTAAAAGAGGATATTGGACGTCATAATGCCGTGGATAAGGTGATTGGTGCTGCTTTGTTGAATGAAATAGACATTTCCGATTCGATTTTATTGTTGTCAGGCAGATGCGGATGGGATATTGTTGCTAAAGCCTGTAGAAGTAATATCCGGACAATAGTTAGTATAGGTGCATGCTCCTCTTTAGCTGCAAGTACTGCTAGAAAATCCGGATTACGTATTTTTTCTTTCGTCAAACCCGATAATGCTGTAATAATTGGTAATTAATTATTGAATTGACAGTAAGCCTTGAAACCTTTGCCTACTGGCGATATTTGAGGAGCATGCGTAAACCAGTATCACCCACCGTCCCTCACGACCAAAATAGTCTGCGGTTGAAAAAACCAAAAAAACAGGCTGCTGGCATTCCTGCTGTAATTTCATCAGGTATTCACTCACTAAAGAAAATGGGAGTTAGTAATTCGATTAGAACACTTAGAATGGTTAATCAGAAAAATGGTTTTGACTGCCCTGGATGTGCTTGGCCAGATCCTGAGCACAGAACTAGTTTCGAGTTTTGTGAAAATGGTGCTAAGGCAGTTGCTGATGAAGCAACAAAATCTAAAGTTGGCCAAGACTTTTTCGCAAAACATTCAATTCAAGAACTCTCTGCTAAGAGTGATTATTGGTTGAATAATCAAGGACGTATTATTGAACCGATGATTCTTGAAACGGATTCCAATCATTACANACCAATTTCTTGGGATGATGCTTTCAATAAGATTTCCGATAAACTTAATTCATTACCCAGTCCAAATAATGCTGTCTTTTACACTTCAGGGCGAACTAGTAATGAAGCCGCATTTCTTTATCAAGCATTTATCCGTTCTTTTGGCACCAACAATCTACCAGACTGTTCGAATATGTGTCATGAGTCAAGCGGTAAAGGCTTAGGATCAACTATCGGAATTGGTAAAGGGACTGTTAAATTAGATGATTTTAATCATTCTGATTTGATTTTAGTCATCGGTCAAAATCCAGGAACTAATCACCCTAGGATGTTAACAGCTCTTAGAGATGCAAAAAAATCCGGAACTAAAATAATTCATGTCAATCCATTACCTGAGGCTGGATTGGAGAGATTTAAACACCCCCAAGATTACATGAAATTAGATTTAAAATCTACTAAATTATCTGATATTCATCTACAAGTCAAGATTGGTGGTGATGCTGCATTGATCAAAGGATTAATCAAAGTTCATCTTGAAAATGGAGGCTTAGATTCAGAATTCATACAAAATCATACTATTGGTTTCGATTCAATGATCGAAATGGCAAAAAACACGTCTTGGAAAAATATTATTGATGATTCAGGAATTGAACGAGAACTTATTGAAAAGGTTGGTAAAATGTGCGCTAATTCCAATGCAACAATTGCATGTTGGGCCATGGGATTGACCCAGCACCGTAACGGAGTTTCAGTTATTCAAGAAGTTGTAAATTTATTANTGATTGGAGGTCATGTCGGTAAGAAAGGCGCAGGATTTTGCCCAGTTAGAGGCCATTCAAATGTTCAAGGAGATAGAACTGTTGGGATTTGGGAGGCTCCAAGTGATGCATTTTTGGATAAAATGGAGATGGGGCTAAAAGTATCTCTTCCTAGAAAACATGGACACGATGTAGTCAATTCTATTATTGCCATGGATAAGGGAGAAGTGGGCGTTTTCTTTTGCATGGGTGGCAATTTTTTATCTGCAACTCCTGACACTAATTACACAGCAAATGCGCTGTCAAAAGTTGATTTAATTGTCCAAGTTTCAACTAAGTTGAACAGGTCGCACATTGTAACCGGTAAAGAAGCAATAATTCTTCCATGCCTAGGCAGGACTGAATCGGACATGCAATCTTCGGGTGAACAATTTGTTACCGTTGAAAATTCCATGGGTATTGTACACAGGTCTCAAGGCAGTTTAAAACCCGCATCCTCATCACTTAGAAGTGAACCATGGATAGTCGCTAGCCTTGCATCAAATACCTTAGAAAGTACGCCTATTAATTGGATGGAATTAGTTGATTCTTATGATGGAATTAGAGATTTGATGAGTGATTGTCTACANGGATTTGAACAGTATAATGAAAGAGTCCGGCAAACCAACGGTTTCTATCTTCCTAATCCTCCAAGAGATAGTAGATCTTTCAATACCAATGACGGAAAAGCTCACTTTACTACACATGAACTACCTGATGTAGAAATTCCTAATGGGCATTTTGTCATGATGACTTTAAGATCACACGACCAATATAATACCACTATTTATGGCTTGGATGATAGGTATCGTGGGATTAAAGGAAATCGTCGAATCATAATGATGAATCCTCATGATATGCTGAACAGAGGATGGAAAACTAGNCAACTTATTGACATTACAAGCCATTTCAAAGGTAAAGAAAGATTTTCCAAGAATTGGATTGTTATACCATACGATATACCTCAAGGAAATTTAGCCTCATATTTCCCTGAAGCCAATGAATTAGTGCCTATAGATTCAACCGCAGATTTATCAAACACACCTACCTCAAAGTGGATTGTATGTTCGCTTAGCGAAACATATGGTTCAACAGAGGAGGAGTGATTTTGCAGTCCGGCTATACTTCCTTCATTCTTAAAAATTCCAAATTCCGTCGTTTTTGGATTGCTTCTGTCATATCTTGGATTGGTGAATGGTTCAACACAATTGCATTATTTTTCTTNATTCTTGANTATTCTGGTTCGGAATTTCTNCTAGGTATTTTATTCAGTGTTAGAATGGCATTATTTGCAATTTCTCAACCGATTGTTGGAGTAATGGCTGATAGATTTGATAGGAAGAAATTAATGATATACTCTAATATTCTCCAGGTTGGTCTGGCATTATCATTCATCCTAGTTGATGGCGAAGAAGATATGTGGTGGCTAATTGGTGTTTCTGGAGTAATGATGTTGTTGCATGGTTTTTATGTTACTGCGGAAAGAGCTGCTTTGCCTAATGTCGTCGATGAGGAAGACTTACTCACTGCAAATGCAATTACTTCTGCATCATGGTCAGCTTCTTTGTGCATCGGAGCAATGTTGGGCGGCATTGTTGTCTCTGAGTGGGGCACAGATGCAGCATTCATTCTCGATTCACTAACTTTCGTNTTGGGCGCGCTAATTCTGATCCCTATGACGATTCCTCAAACTATTGATGAAGATCTAAAGGGTCCTATATTTTCTACTGCTTTTAGAAATATCAAAACAGGTTGGAAGAGAATAAAGCAAGATGCTCGGTTACTTAGGCTAGTTTTTGCTAAATCATCATGGAATCTTGCAGGAGCAGGATTGGCTGGAGTATTCCTTGTATTGGCTGGTGGCGATATTGATGGTTATGGTGCTGCATTTGGTTTTGGTTTNTTCTTTTTCGCTAGAGGCATTGGAACCGGAATTGGCCCGCTNATGGCTAGAACATTCTTCAAGGACAAAACAAAGTGGCCATCATTAATCGGTTTACTCGTTTCTTTGTCCGGTATATTCTACTTTTTAGTTGGTTTTACTTTAGAGATAACCTTGCCATTGACTATTCTGCTCATAATTATGGCACATGCCGCTAGTGGGGCAAATTGGGTATTATCTACAGTATTAACACAAATGTGGGTTGAAGATGAAGTTAGAGGCAGAGTTTTCTCTATGGATATGTTGATTTTAGGTGCTTCAGCAGCGTTATCCACAACTACAGCTGGATTCTTAGTGGACAGATATGGATTATCGATTAAGGATGGAATGATGATATTTTCAATAATTATGATAATTACTGGAATTATTTTCACACTTTGGAGACCTGATTTAAAGAAGCAAGAACATGTTGTAACATAATGCTCAAAGACGATGCTGTTTTGCCTATAGCATGGGCGAAAGTTGGGATTCATTAAGGAAGGCAATTACTGCCGGAATCCCTGATAATTTACCAACTCACCCTGGCCTTGATGATTCGGTAGACCATGCACCTGCTAGACGCCAGATTCTTTCANACAAACAAAAAAAATTGGCCCTAAAAAATGCTTTGCGATATTTCAAACCTGAATTTCATGAAGTTTTAGCTCCAGAATTCTTGGATGAGTTAAATACATTTGGCCGTATCATTATGAATCGTTATAGACCTACATCATATCAAATGAAAGCTCACCCAATAGATGCTTATCCTGCAAATTCCAAACATGCTGCCTCAATTATGTTGATGATTCAGAATAACCTTGANCCTGCCGTCGCCCAGTTCCCTCACGAATTAATCACTTATGGAGGAAATGGCTCAGTATTTCAGAATTGGGCACAATATCTTTTGACTATGAAGTATCTTTCAACTATGACTAATGAACANACACTAGTTATGTATTCTGGNCACCCTATGGGCTTATTTCCTTCACATAATAACGCGCCTAGAGTAGTGGTTACTAATGGCATGGTGATTCCGAACTATTCATCGNGTGAAGATTATGAGAGGATGAATGCGCTTGGAGTTTCACAATATGGTCAAATGACTGCTGGCTCATACATGTATATCGGTCCGCAAGGAATCGTTCATGGGACTACATTGACTCTACTTAACGCAGCAAGAATCCATCTCAATTTACCCCCTGACAGAGATCTTTCAGGTATTACATTCGTAACTTCTGGATTAGGTGGGATGTCTGGAGCACAAGCCAAAGCAGCAGTTATTGCAGGCGCATCATGCATCGTGGCTGAAATGAATCCTCATGCCGCAGTAAAGCGTCACGAACAAGGCTGGCTTTCGGAAATTTCGTATGACGTNGATGAGGCGATTGATATGATGGTTAGTAATTCTAAAAAGGGTAATGCNATATCAATTGGATATGTTGGAAATGTTGCCGATTTGTGGAACAGATTAGTTGAGCGTAACATAAAAGTTGATTTGGGGAGTGACCAAACTAGTTTACATAACCCATGGCAAGGTGGTTATTTTCCTTCAGGATATACCTACTCCGAGGCAGCAGANTTGATGTCAAAAGATAGTGAATTATTCTGTAAAAAAGTTAGGCAAACATTACTCAGTCATATGGATTCAATCAAGACTATGTCTGCACGAGGAATGTATTTTTGGGATTATGGCAATGCATTTTTATTAGAAGCGTCGAGGGCAGGTTCAGATATTCTTGATGATGATGGTAACTTTATCTTCCCTAGTTATGTTGAAGANATAATGGGTCCAATTTGCTTCGATTATGGCTTTGGACCATTCCGATGGGTTTGCTGTTCAGGAGATCCCGAAGATTTAGAATTGACAGATAAAATTGCTTGCAACGTTCTATCTGAATTAGCTGCTGATGCTGATGATTCAATTAGGCAACAANTACACGATAATATCAGGTGGATAAAACAAGCAGGAAATAATCAAATGGTTGTAGGCAGCCAAGCCAGAATCCTCTATGCCAATGATGAAGGTAGAAGAAAAATAGCTATTGCAATCAATGATGCAATTCGTGATGGTCAACTCAAAGGCCCCGTGGTATTGGGTAGAGACCATCATGATGTTTCCGGTACTGACAGCCCCTACAGAGAAACTGCAAATATTAGAGATGGTTCAATGTTCACTGCTGATATGGCCGTTCAAAATTTCGTTGGGGACTCCTTTAGAGGCGCAACATGGGTAAGCCTACACAATGGCGGTGGAGTCGGTTGGGGTGAAGTCATAAATGGCGGATTTGGAATGCTGATTGATGGTTCAGAAGATTCAGAAAATAATATTCAATCCATGCTGTTTTGGGATGTTAATAATGGAATTGCCAGAAGAGCATGGGCNCGTAACGATGGTGCAATAGAAGCGATTAAATCGGCAATGCAAAAAGAATCAAGATTAATAGTAACATTACCACAAAAAGCACAAGAGCATCTTATNGACTCGTTGTTCACAGGGGAGTGAAAATATTTCTAAAATTACACTTGATGGAAATACACTATCTTCCTCGGAAATATGGCGCACTGCAAAGANTAATCTCCAAATTCAAATTTCTGATGATTCATGGGACAGGATTATTAAATCAAGAAAGGTTGTAGAAGATATTCTTGAAAGTGATGAAATAGTTTATGGCATAAATACTGGTTTTGGTTCATTAGTCAATCAAACAATCTCCAAGAAAGATCTCCAACAGTTGCAGATTAATCTAATTAGGTCACATGCAACTGGTATCGGACAATTAATGAGTCGAGAATCNGTTAGATGCATGATGATTGTAAGAATTAATTCATTCGCCAAAGGATTTTCAGGTGTTCANCCTAATGTAGTTCAACAATTAATCGATTTTGTTAATTTAGATATTACTCCTGCAATCCCAAGAATTGGTAGTTTAGGTGCTAGTGGTGATTTAGCACCACTGTCTCATATGGCTTTGGCATTGATTGGCGAAGGTGAAGTATTGGATGNCAATGGAGGAGTTGTAGAAACCAAAGATATTTTACTTTCTAATGGATTAATACCTNTGGAATTAGGTGCTAAAGACGGCTTATCATTGATTAATGGTACTAGTCAGATGTTGAGTTTACTAATCGAAGCCGAACAAAATCTATCGAATTTAATCCCTCTCTCAGATTTAATCATGTGTACTTCATTGGAGGCGTTTAAAGGAAGCGTCAAACCATCTGATGAAAGAGTACACAAAGCTAGACCTCATCCAGGACAATTACTAGTTGCAAATAGGATTAGGAAAATAATGCATAATTCANCTATTTTATCCAGCCATAAAGANTGNGATAAAGTACAGGATCCCTATTCTTTTAGATGCGCCCCTCAAGTACATGGTGCTGTGAATGAAAGTTTCATGCAATTAAGANCGACACTTGAAATTGAAATAAATAGTACTACGGATAATCCATTGGTATTTTTTGATTCGAAAGAAGGTGAAGATAAGATTGTTTCACAGGGTAATTTCCACGGAGAAGTTCTTGCTTTAGTTGCTGATAAAATGTCTCTTGCAATNTTTGAATTGGCNTCAATNAGTGAACGTCGAATGGANCAGTTATTAGATTCTAAAAAGAGCGGATTACCCCCNTTTCTAGCNAAAAATAGTGGCTTNGAATCTGGTTTGATGATNGTACAGTATGTNGCGGGCGCNTCNCTNTCGGAATTACACGGCCATTCTGCACCTAGGACTGCTTTCTCCACTAGCACCTCTGCTGGTCAAGAGGACCATGTTAGCATGGGTGCTACAGCCTGTTGGAATCTAGTACAAGCAACTAAAAGGTTATCAGAAGTTCTTGCATGTGAACTACTCATATCTGCCCAAGCATTAGAATTCGAAACCCTCAGTCCATCACCATTTGTAAAATCAATAGTAAAATTAGTTCGTAGTGTTTCGCCTAAATTAGATTCAGATCGTTCAACCAGTAAGGATCTAATGTCAATTACTAACAATTTACTCGATGGCGCATGGCTTTCTAGAGTTGAGGCAGAAAATTCCTCGCTCAGTTAGTATAGTATTTCTTTTCCAATTCATCTATTCCTGTAAGTTGTTTAATTCTAAAAAGGGAAGTTGTTAATTCTTTTACATCAATCATGTCTTTGTTATGGTAAAGATAATTTTCTAACTCTACAACCCTTCTTACTTTCTCTTCGATTATGGAATAAAGAGCGTATGAATCTTCGACATTATAATTTAACGCAGGCTCTAATTCTGAAACATCAAGCCCCATACGTCTCCATTGCAATATTCTCTTCACTAGAATACCATTTGTAAATCCTATTTTGGGTAGTCTAGACAACATACTTAGTCTAGGAGAGCCATCGACACCAAGGTCAAACTCAATTCTTTCCTCAGCATCATTTGCTATTTGTTTAGGTTCACTATATTCCTCAAATACTTCAACCTCATTATTTTCTAATTCATGATTGATATGAGTAATTACCTTTCTAAATTTAGAAAACCAAATTTCATCAAAATTAAGAATGTCTATGGGGAATAATACCTTGGTATTGGTACCTTGTAAGGTATCAGATAGGTCATTAATGAAATCAAAAATGTTATCATTTCCATGTAGTTCCATTAACCATTCAAAACCATCAACTATAATCAATTCATCAGTATCTTTCGCATCAGTAAAAATCTTCATCAATCTTTCAAGATTTGGTGGTATTGAATTATTGGTAGTTCTTTCTGTTAGCCAGTATAATTCTAACCTAGAAATATCGATATGTTCTAATAATCTTCTTGGAGGTAATCTAGAAAATAATTTGATATTTGAATTTTCATTTTCTAATAATTTATCAACCAATTCTAATAGTCTAGTTTGGTTCAAAAAATCGATGGAAAATAAATTGCCTCCTTCGAATTTCATATCCGCACCTATTCTACCCAAACCCTTCTTATATTTACATTTCAACAATAAATATCCATGAATCATTATATTCGACAATGTTTTGCCTAACACAGGTGTGATGATGTCCGACGACAAAAATGACGAAATTCCGATGGCTGAATGTGGCTCTTGTAGAGCAGTAATTCCTCTCGACTCTAAAGAATGCCCCGAGTGTGGCATTTCATTTTCTGGTGTTTCAAACGAGTCTTTGGGAGAGTGTGGTGCATGTAAAGCATTAGTACCAATAGATTCCAAAAGTTGCCCCGAATGTGGCGTTTATTTTGTTGCTGATGACGTAGTTGATGTTCTAAGGAATTGGTTTAGCGAAACCGGAATTGAAGTCACTGCGTTATTTTCCAAGATGGACTCCGATGGTGATGGCTCAATAGATTCTGAAGAGTTGAAAGATGGTTTATTGAAA